>CAZAQM010000079.1:0-9276 GCA_964487385.1 uncultured Dethiobacter sp. | reverse complement strand
GGATCGATCAGACGCTGACGCAGGATGCCACCGGCACGATGGCTTACCTGCAATTCGAGGCTATGGGGATTCCCCGGGTTAAAACCGAACTCTCTGTTTCCTATGTCGATCACAATACATTGCAGTCCGGCTTTGAAAACGCCGACGATCACCGCTTTTTGCAGAGCGCTGCGGCCAAATATGGCCTTTACTTTTCCCGCCCCGGCAACGGCATCTGTCATCAGGTGCATCTGGAACGCTTTGGCGTTCCGGGTAAAACGCTTTTGGGCTCGGACAGCCACACGCCCACCGGCGGAGGGCTCGGCATGCTGGCCATCGGAGCGGGCGGCCTCGATGTGGCTGTGGCCATGGGCGGGGGGCCCTTTTACCTGACGATGCCCGAGGTCATCAAAGTTGAGCTGATCAACGAGTTGCCGCCCTGGGTATCGGCCAAAGACATTATTCTGGAGATGCTGCGCCGCCTCAGCGTTAAGGGCGGCGTGGGCAAGGTGATGGAATATACCGGTCCCGGAGTGGCGGGGCTTTCTGTGCCGGAGCGGGCTACGATCACAAATATGGGGGCAGAGCTGGGGGCAACCACCTCGCTTTTCCCCAGCGATGCCCTAACAAGAAGCTTTCTGGCTGCCCAGGGCCGGGCCGGTCAGTGGGCGGAGCTGCTCCCGGATGAGGACGCCGCTTATGATGAGGAAATGGTTATCGATCTGGCCGTCCTGGAGCCGATGGCTGCCTGTCCCCATAGCCCGGATGCCGTCAAAACCATCCGGGAGATAGGCGAAATTGAGGTAAATCAGGTGGCTATCGGCAGTTGTACAAATTCCTCCTATGCCGATCTGATGCAGGTTGCCGGCATTCTGCGGGGGAAAAAGGTGCACGATGGCGTCAGCCTGGTTGTCTCTCCCGGCTCCAGGCAGGTCCTGGAGATGCTGGCCAGGAACGGCGCACTGGCCGATCTCATTGCTGCGGGAGCCCGCATTTTGGAATCCGCCTGCGGCCCCTGCATTGGCATGGGACAATCCCCTCCATCGGGGTCTGTTTCCCTGAGGACATTCAACCGCAATTTCCCCGGCCGTTCCGGTACGGACGATGCCGGGGTTTACCTGGCCGGCCCCGCGGCGGCGGCAGCAAGCGCCATTGCCGGCCGGCTGACCGATCCCAGGCAGTTGGGCGAAGATAAAAAAATTGTCCTGCCCGAAAAATTTTTAATCGATGACGGGATGATCATCGCCCCGACGGATAATGCGGAGGCGGTGGAAGTTTTCAGAGGCCCCAACATTAAAGCATTGCCGGCAGCCCATCAACCTCCCGGGGAGCTGAAAGCGGAAGTGCTCCTGAAGGTCGGGGATAATATTACGACCGATCATATCATGCCGGCCGGGGCAAAGATACTGCCCCTGCGCTCCAATATTCCCGCTATCAGCCGGCATGTGTTCAGCGCTGTTGATCCGGGCTTTGCCGATCGGGCCCAAAAGGCTGCGGGGGGATTTATCGTTGGCGGGCACAACTACGGCCAGGGTTCCAGCCGGGAACATGCCGCTCTTGCCCCCATGTACCTGGGCGTCAGGGCGGTGATTGCCAAATCATTTGCCCGCATCCATCGCGCCAACCTGATTAACTTTGGCATCCTGCCGCTGACTTTTTTAGACGAAACAGATTATGATCAGCTTTTGCAGGGTGATACCCTGGAAATAAAAGCGCTGCGCAGCGGACTGCAAGCGGGGGACGATCTCCAGGTGACAAACCTGCGCAGGGGAAAGACTTTTTTGGTTAGTCATGGCCTTACCCCGCGCCAAAAGGAAATTATTCTCGATGGCGGCCTGCTGAATTATACAAAAATGCTTCAATAAGATTCAGATATGGGCGGCTATGCCTCCCGGGATTTCCACGTGCAGCAGGGTGCGGACATTTTCGATCTGATTGATGATCGTTGCCGATGGGGAGCCGGCAAAAAGAAGCCCGACCGCAATATTATCCATGGTGGCCACCAGGGATCCCGAATCACCCCCAGCCGATATGGCAGTTGTAACGATCTGATCCTTAAAACGGGCTGTCTGGGGGCCATAATTTATATCGATTGTGGCGTTGACCGCTGTGATCCTGCCGATGGTATAATTGGTGGTGCGGCCGGTTTTCTGCACCCGTTCACCCACGGTAATGTTGGCCCTGGGCAGCCAGCCCTTGACGTGGCCGATCCAGTAAATATCCCTGTCCAGTTCATGGAAATCCCCTTCGGCAATGGCGGCATCCACCAGATTATTATGCCGGCTGCGGGGGACGGGGGGATCAAACTCGATGGGAATAAAGCGGCTTAGTGAGGCAACCCGATCCCAGGGATAGGAGCCGCCGTCCACCAGGCCCGGCTGGATGATCGGGTCGCCAATTTTGGCCTGGTTGTTTTTGGCCAGAACATGGTTGTTGCTGAGAATATAATACTGGGAGGGATGAGCATTTTCCGAAGTTGCTGCATTGGGCAGCAGCTCAAAAACGCAGGTGCCGATGGTCCCCGCGGTCACATCTTTGTGCCCTATGCTGTACCCGCCCTTAACCGGCCGAATCCGGCCGGCAAGGGACTGCACCCTGGGTTCGGCGGGTATTCCTCCCCCGGCACAGGGGTGCCCGATGGTCAGAACATCTGTTTGAAACCCGGCAATTTTTTCCGGTACCAGGTCGGCGGCGCCCAGTTCTTCTCTGGCCTTTTTATGGGTGACCAGAACGACCAGGGCAGGCTCGCCTGTGGGCCTGTTATTGCTCCATTTAACGCCAATTCCCATGCCGACCACATTGGCAAGCTGATAGGCCGGATCCAGGAAATCATCTATGGAGTCTTTGTACGCTTTATGCGCATCTTCGTAATACTGCGGTTTTAACAGGCTTTTAAACTCATCTTCCCACACTGCATTTCTCTCCTCCGCATCTTAAATAATTCTTTTATTCCCGGGGCAGCGGTTTCACTTCGCCGATATCCTCGATAACTATTTCATATCCGTCCTGCGATTGGGGAATGATTTGTTGCGGCAGAGAAAGCGGAATCGTCTTATTTATGTAGACCTTGATGACCGTTTTCTCCGCCTTTTTTCCGATTCCCACACCGATAACATGGGGTAACTTGAGAAGCAGCCTTTCAAGTTTTGCTTTAACATTTTCGATGCCCATATGGCTGGTTTGCCTTTCTTAGGGATGGTTCCGGCTAATGCCCGCTGTCCCGGAAACAACAGGTTTCTTGCTTAGATAGTATTGTATGGTTAAGGAGAGAAATTTGTTCATCCCGAAAAATCATACGGTAAAAAATTGCTCAACTTTTTCCCGGGGGGGAGGCGAAGTCAGCAGGCTGCCGACGATATAACAGATGCCGCAGCCGATCAGGACGATATACATCAGTGTGCCCATCCCCAGGCTGTTCTGGGATACCAGCACGGAGCCGACCAGCACTGCTAAGATCCCATAAACCATGCAGATCACCGCTCCCGTTGCCGTAGCCCTTCTCCAGTAGAGGGAACCGGCAATAACCCAGATAAAAATGCCGCCCATACCGATAGCTGCCTGTGCCATCCATGCTGCCAGAAGGGGGGGCGGGGCTACCAGCGTCCAGTAAAAGGGGATAAAGATGACGACGGCGATAAGAATCCTAGTCAGCAGAAGCAGCTGGCGCGGGGAACTGTCCGGTTTTAAAACCTGGATTACATCCCTGGTAATGCCTCCGGCAATGCCCAGGATCATGGCTGCCAGAGAGGAAAGCGCTGCGCTGAACAGTCCGGTAATGTAAAGGCTGGTGAGAGGCAGCCCGCCGGACATAGCCATAAAAGGCGCGGCAAGATCGGCCTTCCAGGGCTGGATATCCAGTAGCTGTGGCCCCCACACCGCACGGGCGGAAAGGCCGCTTACGGCGTTAAGAAAAATCGGGATGCCGGCAATCAAAAAAACTGTCAGCATGAGTTTGATGTAATCCTTTTTATCCAGTTTGCGCATGCCCAGGAAGCGCGCTGTGACATGGGGAAATCCTGTGGCCATCGTAAAGAAGAGAAAAAATGTCGATGTGATTCCCACCATGCTGGAAAATAGCTGTGTGTTGCCCACCTGCGGCAGATCGGGCCTCATCAGGGCCATGAGGTTGGCATCCTGGGCCATAAGCATTTTGCTGAGGCCTGAGGGCCCCCCAACCAGGTACAGGGCCCAAAGTCCTAGAGCCAGGCAGGCCGCCCCGATGAGAAAGCCCTGTATGCCCATAGCCCACTGGGTGCCCGTATAGCCTCCGATGAGCATATAGACGATGACGACGATAATGCTGAAAAGCAGGCAGACAAAGGGTGAAAAGCCCGTAATGGCATACCAGCAGGCCGCCGCTGCTTTGAGCTGGCCGATGGAATAGATAAACATGAGGACGATCATGACGATTCCTGCTGTGACCTGAACGGTCTTGCTGTCGAAGCGTATGCCCAGGACGTCGGCCACCGTTTGGGCCTGGAAACGCCGACTGAAATCGCTGAATTTACGGGCAACAAAAAGGACGCAGGGCACTATGCCAAAGATGGTCCAGATACCGGCAAACCACATGCCGGACCATCCCACAGTGTAGGTCACGCCCATCATGCCCAGGGCGGCCCAGCCGCTCAAGTATCCCGCTGCCACGGCAGCACCGGTAATAACGGGGCCGATGTTGCGTTCGCCCACCAGATAATTTTCAAAAGTTGTCGTCTTGTTTTTAACGAGAAAGCCGATGTAACCGCAAACGATGAGCAGGAAGGCTATTCCTGCCGTAGACCACAACGCTGAAGCAAAGTTGGGTTCCGGTAATGGCAACATTTATTCATCCCACCTCCTAAGCTGATAAGCAGTGCCCAAAACCGTGAAGATAACGCTGGCGATGATCACGCCCCACCAGGCCAACCAGGGATCAATTGATAACATCATTTTTAACCTCCTTTCATTTTTTAAAATAAAAAGTGTTTACTGCATTTTTTAGGGACGAAAGCAGTAAACACCTTAGCTAGAAAAGCCTGAAAAAAATCCGCCCCCTAAAAGGGGCGGATCATCTTCCGCGGTACCACCCTAGTTGGCCGACAATTTAAAAAGTGCCAGGCCCTCTTGGCATAAGGAACAAAAATTCTATTCCTCCTCACGGGTAACGGGAGAGAACCCGTCTCCGGCCTACTTGCCCCGCACTGGGAACTTTAAGCCTGAAGCTCCGGAGTGAACTTCGTCCGGTTCCTTTCCGGGGGAGCTTGCAGCCTTCGGCTCCCGCCTCTCTGTAGGAAGAAATACCAGCCTACTTTTCTCCTTCATAGCCATTGGAATATTTAATTGATTAAAACCCATTGTATAACAGAAACAAAAAAAAGGCAAGATTAAAATTTGGTTTTTTTAAAATATTTTAGCAGGTTACGCCCATGAAGAAACCCCCATCGACTCCTATGGCTGTGCCCGTCAAATAGCCGGCATCGGGAGCGGCCAAAAAGAGGACGATTTTAGCTATCTCCTGTGGTTTTCCGCTTCTTTGCAGCGGTATTTCATCGATGAAGGCTTTCCTTATTCCCGAGGGAATTTGCTCAGACATGGGAGTATCGATGAAACCGGGCAGGAGGGCATTGCAGGTTAGATCGGCCCCCTCCTTGGCGGCGTATCTTGCGAATTCCTTGGCTACCGCCCGCGTTAAACCAATAATGCCTGCCTTTGAAGCGCAGTAATTTATCTGGCCAATATTGCCGGCTGCCCCTCCCTTGGAGGAAAAATTGATGACCCGGCCGTACTTGTTGCGGCGCATTGCCGCGGTGACGGCCTGCGTGCATAAAAAAGTTCCTTTTAAATTGACGTTTATAACGGTATCCCATTCTTCCTCTGTCATCTTTTCCAGCAAGGCATCCCGGGTGACGCCGGCTGCATTGACCAGAATATCTATCCTGCCAAACTGCGTCGCCACCTGCAAGGCCATCTTTTGGACCTGATCCCTCAGAGAAACATCCACGCCGATGGCGACTGCCTCCCCGCCGCCGGCCAAAATCTCTTCTGCCACTTTTTGGGCATTATCTTCCATGATATCTGCCGCTGCAACTTTGCAGCCATTTTGCGCCAGCTCCAGGCTGATGGCCCTGCCGATGCCCTGGCCGCATCCGGTTACAATTGCCGTCCGGCCCTCAAAACTGCCCCCCGGCATATTAATCCCCCTTTTTATTTTACTGGCTTTGCTCTGCAACAAAGAAGATGTTTTTGTTTTTGCTGATAAACCAGATGACGAGCAGGAAGGATAAGAGATCGGAGAGGGGAAAGGCCATCCAGACGCCTGTTAACTCAAACAATAATGGCAGGGTGAGCAGCAGCGGTATCAGGAAGAGCACCTGCCGGGACATGGATAAAATGAATGCCTCCCTGGCTTTTCCCAGGGCTTGGAAAACTCCGCCGGTAATCTGTTGAATACCGATGGTCAGGGAAAGAGCAAACATAATCCTCAGAGCGGTTACACCTATTTCCATAGCAGCAACTTCATTGGTAAATATTAAAATGATCGCCTTGGGAAAGGCCATAATGACGAGGAAGGCAAGCAGCGAAAGAGAAACAGAGATCTTTAGTGCCAACAGGATTGATTCGCTGACCCGCTCGTGCTGGCTGGCGCCATAGTTGTAACCTACGAGGGGCAGCAGGCCCTGAACGATACCCATCAAGGGCATGACGGAAAACATCAGCACCTTGTAAATGATCCCAAAGACGGAGATGGCCAAATCCCCTCCGTAAAAGATCAGCATGCGGTTGGCCACGATGATCATGATGCTTCCCGCGCCCTGGTGAACAAAGAACGAGGCGCCAATGGCTATGGTTTCTTTGATGATGGGCCATTTGAGGCGCAAATTAGCGGTTTTAAAGTGAAGGCTGCTCCTCCCGGAGGTAAAGTAGACGATCAGGTAAATAACCGTAAAGCCCTGGGCGATTACCGTGGCCAGGGCAGCCCCTTTTACGCCCATGCCCAGGTTGGAGATAAAAATTGGTGTGAGAATGATGTTCAGGACGGCAGAGATGAGCATGGAGATCATTGCTGCCTTGGCATTGCCTTCCGAGCGAATAATATTATTCATGGCCATGCTGAAAGCAAAAAAAGCAGTGCCGTAAAGGATGATTTCCAAATAATCGCGGGCATAGGGCAGGAGGGTTTCCGTCGAACCAAACAGATAAAGAATCGGCGCCAACAATTTAAACCCCAAAATAATGCCGATGATGCTGATGAAGAGGACGATGCCAAGCACATTGCCGAGCACCAGGTTCGCTTCGCCTACTTTCTTTGCGCCAAGCCTTCTAGAGATGATCGAGCCCCCGCCGATGCCGAAGGATCCCGATAGGGCCATGATGATCATCTGCACGGGCAGGGCAATGGACAGGGCCCCGACCCCTATCGTGCCCACGTACCTGGAGATAAAAAAAGTGTCGATGATATTATGGAAGGACATGACGAGCATGCCAACCATGGCCGGGAAGGCCAAATCCAACAAAAGGCGGGGTATGGGCTCATTACCGAGCCGTTCGCTCTGGGGTTTCATACTTGTGTTCTCCTCACTACATTATTATTGTCTATCAAGATATTTGGCGGCATTATTGGCCAATCTGGTTAGAAGATGATGGGTGGTTTCAATTTCTTCCTCGTTCATATCGGTACTCAATATTTTATTCCAATTGGCAAGGATAGAGCGTATCTGTGGCTCGATCTCCCTGGCCTTGGCCGTCAAAAGGATCTGATTGGCACGCAGATCCTGCTTGTTAAGCTTTTTGACGATATAGCCTGCCCTTTCCAATTTGGTAACGGCACGGGCGACCGTGCTCTTGTCCAGGGTGAGCAAATTGGAGAGCTCTTCCTGGGTGATGCCGTCTTTTTGGTAGAGGGTAAACAGCAGCCAAAATTGTCCTTTTCCCAGGTCAAATGACTCCAGTTGCCCGGCAAGATAAATTCGGCCATAGCGGAAGAGCTGGGAAATTAGCTTTCCTGGCGAGGTGTTTTGCATTTTTTTTCTTTCTTTCTCTTTTCCTTTTCCCGTTCGTTCTGCTGCGCGAAATACGTTAGCTTCTATTTTAACAATAATAAAAATAGTTGTCAATGCAACTAATTGTTATTTTTTTTGGATGCCCTGCGGCAACCGGGCGTAAAAAACTGAAGATACTTTCTCCGCGGCAGGATCTTCCGGCGGGGCCTTCGGAACTCGGAACGACAGTAAGAAAGGACTTTTTCAGCAATATTATAGCGCCGCTGCCTTTGCCGGGTATATAATAAATATAAAGGAAAATAAGACATGATAAAACATGCGGGAGGCGAAAGTATGTGGCGTGAGATGAGCAGGTTCGGCCGCAAGCTGGTGCAGTACGGACTGACCCATTCACATTTTGGAAATATCAGCGTACGAACAGGGGATGGGTTGCTGATCACCTGCAGCGGCAGCATGCTGGATGAGATCGATGAAAACATGGTGGTGCAATGCCTGCTGGGCGGGGGGGAGGAGCGCCCGGATCAAAACGCTTCCTCGGAAACACCTGTGCACCAGCGCATTTACCGGCAAACTTCCGCCCGGGCCATTATGCATGCCCATTCCCCCTATGCCGTGGCCCTCTCCCTGCTCAGCAGGGAAGATTATCTCGAACCCCGGGATATGGAAAGCCTCTCCTTTTTGCTGCGCATCCCTCTGGTTACAGGCGAGAGCGGTTCTGAAGAACTGGCTGCCAATATGGCTGCGGCCCTCACGCGCTACCCGGCTGCTATTGCCAGGGGGCACGGCGCCTTTGCTGCGGGCAGGACGTTAGATGAGGCCTACATTGGCATTTGCTCGCTGGAACATGCCTGCAAGGTGCATTACCTCTGTGGCAATATGCCGGCTATGGAGCCCGGGCGCTAAGAGTAGTACTTTGCAAAAGGGGTATATTAATGCTAGTTGCCATTAAAAAAAGGGGGCTGAACAATGAAGGCCTATGTCAACGAAGAATGCATTCTATGCGGTCTTTGTGCCGATATGTGCCCGGAAGTGTTTGAGCTGGGGGATGAAAAATCGGAGGTTATTGTCGATGAGGTCCCCCCGGAGCAGGAGGATTGCTGCCGCGAAGCGGCGGAGAGCTGTCCCACAGATGCTATAGAGGTCAGCGATTGATATGGGGGAAAAGGAAATGGCCACATTTGCCGGGGGCTGTTTTTGGTGCATGGTTGCCCCTTTCAGCGGGGCAGACGGCGTTAGCGGGGTGATATCGGGCTATACCGGCGGACATGTGAAGAACCCTACGTATGAGCAGGTTTGCTCGAAAAAAACCGGCCACAGCGAG
>CAZAQM010000078.1:0-9289 GCA_964487385.1 uncultured Dethiobacter sp. | reverse complement strand
TATAATCTAGCAATAGAATCATTTATCTTTAAATTTAAGGAGGATAATTTTTAGATGTCGTCGCTTCAGGTAGGGAGTATAGTGGAAGGGGTGGTCACGGGAATAACAAATTTTGGCGCTTTCGTTCTATTACCCAATGGCGAAACGGGTTTGGTGCATATTTCCGAGGTGGCAGATTCCTACGTCAAGGATATCAATGAGCATCTGCAAAAGAAGGATAAAATTAAAGTAAAGATCCTTTCGGTAAATGGGGATGGCAAGGTGGGGCTTTCCATCAGGAGGGCCGTTCCTGTTGAAAGAAAAGAGTATGCACGCCGGGGTTCACGGATTTCCGGACCTTTGGGAATGTCCTTTGAGGATAAAATCAGCAAATTTATGAAAGAAAGCGATGAAAAACAACAGGATTTAAAGAAAAACACCGATTCAAAAAGAGGGGGCGGCCGTAGCTACCGGCATAGTTTCGATTAATTTTTATATTGTTCAGGCACTTATAAATATTTTTTAAATATCAGCTTAAATCTTTTACTCGAGTTTCTAATTATTTATCTTATAAAAGTTATTAGGCACCCTGGGGTGCCTTTATTGTTGTGAGGTCGATTTAACGCTATTTCCCGGGAAATAGCACGAAGGAGGTTATGTTGGTTGTTATCTCGCCCCGGCTAAGGGGGTATGGCAACTGCTTAAAATAGAAAAATTAGAGGAGTAAGCGGCAAACTTGACGAAACCAAGAGGTAATCCGATGCCTTTTGTTCTAGCTTGATTTGCCGGGGAAAGGCAGGTACTGTGAGTGAAAGAGGTAACGTTGGCAGTAAAAAAACCGGAAAAAAAATATAGTGCTCCTGTATTGTATAAGGCTTTTGCTATTCTCGAAGAAATTGCCCTGGATCAGCAGGGCTTGGGGATAAGCGATCTGGCCCGCAAGCTGGATATGTCCAAAGGGACGGTGCACGGGATTATCCAGGCTTTCCTCGACATGGATGTTGTTATAGAAAACCTTCATAAAAAGTTCAGGCTGGGGCCCGTGCTCATAAAATTGGGCAACCTGGCCCTGGATGGCGAGGATCTAAGGCGCCTGACGCGCCCCTATATGGAAAAATTATACAAGGAGTTCGTGGAAACGATTTTTTTGGGCACTTTTGATGGGCGAAGGTCAACCATCATTGACAAGGTGGAAAAACCTCACGAATTAAAGATTTCTGCCCATGTTGGCGCTAGAATACCCTTATTTGCCGGCGCCACAGGGAAAGTTTTTCTTTCCGGTTTTGCTGAGCATGATCTGCAAAAACTTTTTGCCGATAAAACGCTCAACAGGTTTACCCAGAATTCCTTTACCGATCCCGGGGAATATCTTGAAGAAATTAAAAAGGTAAAAAAGCAGGGATTTGCCACTGATTATGAAGAATATCTTCAGGGCGTTAACGCAGTTTCCGTTCCCCTTAGGGATAATGCCGGCCAGATTGTAGCCGCCATCTGGATGGTGGGTTTCTCCAGCTTCTTTCATGCCGAGAAGATGCAGCGTGCTGCAAAGGCCATGCTCGATGCCGCACAAAAAATTAGTATCTACAGGGCATAAAAAAGCCCTGGGGCTTGCGAGGTGAGCTGATTTTGAGTTTTTCCCCCTGCCGGGAGGTTATTAAAAGTATTTCCACGGTGATCGTAGGAAAAAGAAGTCCCCTGGAGCTCCTGCTGGTGGCACTGCTGGCGGAGGGGCATGTCCTGTTGGAGGACGTTCCCGGGGTTGGCAAAACGTTGCTGGCCAAATCGCTGGCCCGGGCCATCGGCGGCTCCTTCAAGCGCGTGCAGTTTACGCCGGATCTTCTTCCTTCCGATATCACCGGCTTCAATGTTTATGATCCCAAAGCCGGCCGGCTTACCTTTCAGCCCGGCCCGGTCATGGCCAACGTGCTCCTGGCCGATGAAATCAACAGGACAATCCCCCGGACGCAGTCCAGTTTGCTGGAGAGCATGGAGGAGGGGCAAGTGACGATCGATGGGACAACCATGATGCTGCCCCGCCCCTTTTTCGTTATTGCCACGCAGAATCCCATCGAACAGGAGGGAACTTTCCCCCTGCCCGAAGCGCAGATGGATCGCTTTCTTCTCCGCGTGGACCTTGGCTATCCTTCCCGGGATGAGGAAAGGCTGATTCTGGAACGCTTCCAGGAAACGGATCCGCTGCAGAACCTGCAGTCCGCGGCAACCCCGGACAAAGTGCAGAAGATGCAGCAAGAAAGAAGACGCATTGGCGTATCGCCGGCTGTCAAAGACTATATCGTCAATATTGTCGGCGCGACGCGCAGGTCCCCCTTTCTTCGCTTTGGAGCCAGCCCCCGCAGCTCCCTGCACCTCATGAGGGCGGCCCAAGCCTATGCTGCCCTTTCTGCGAGGAAATACGTTCTCCCCGATGATGTAAAATTTCTTGCCGTTCCCGTTTTAGCGCATCGCCTCGTCCTAAAAAACGAAGAAAAAATACGCGGTATAACTGCCGGGAAAATCCTCGAAGATATTGTTGCCGGAATGGTTGTGCCCGGCGCGGAGGGGTAAAGTGGTCATTTCCCGGGACAAACTTGCGGAAAGGGCGTTGCCCTCGCTCTTTGTGGAAAAATTTTTCCAATTTCTAATCCTGCTGCTCTTCTTTGTCGCCCTGCTCTGGGGGCAAAAACATCTTATCTATTTAGCGGTACTTATTCTAGCCATGATTAACGGCGCCAAAGTGTGGTGCAGGCTCAGTGCCCGCGGCTTCAGGGCCGCCATGGAAATAGACCGCCAAAGAGCATTTCCCGGAGAGAAAATCCTGCTTCGCTGCCGGGTAGAAAGCGGCAGCTTGCTGCCCATCTGGCTGCAGACGGAGATTCCCCTGGCCCAGGGATTTTTTATTGCCTGCGGGACGAATATTTTAAGCGGTGATGGCGGGCTTATGTGGCGGGAAAAGATGATCTGGGATTGGGAACTGGCCGCGCCAAAACGGGGCTTTTACCGCATAGGCCCCCTTAGCCTGGTTACCGGCGATCTGTTGGGTTTTTTCCAACAAAGAAAGGAAGCAATGCCTGCCCTGGGGCTGACAGTTTTCCCGCGCCTCGTTCCGCTCAGGCCCCTCCCGCTTTCGTTGAGGGAGTTCTTTGGCGAGCAGAGGGGGAAAAGCCCCATCGAGGATCCGGTTTATCCCGTCGCCACCAGGGATTATCGCCTGGGGCGCCCGGCAAGGCATATCCACTGGAAAGCAAGCTTGCGGCATAATCGCCTGCAGGAAAAAGTTTTCGAGCACACCTTGCGGAAAAAGATTTTGCTGGCCATCGATGTCGAAGGGTTTCAAAAACATGAAGACAAAGAGGGTTTTGAAGCTGCTCTGGAGGCGGCTGCCAGCCTGGCTGTGCAACTGGATGCCGAGGGCTGTTCCACCGGGATTATTTCCAATTGCAGGACGTTTTTGCCAAGGGACCCCTCGCTGCCCCTGTCGAGAGGCGGGGAACACCTGCAGTCTCTGCTGGAAAGGCTAGCCATCCTGCGCCTCGAGGCAAAAGAACCCCTGGTGGGGATCTTGCGCAGATCCCCGGATTTCTTTCGGGACGGCATGGGCCTGTACTTTGCCTATCAAGGCGGCAGGGAAGTGCTGGATTCTGCTGAAATATTTCAGCAGAACAACATTCCGGCAGTCTTTGTCCTCAAAAATTTCCAGGATGAATATTTGGAAAAAACCGGACACCGTGTTTTTAATTTGCAGGAGATCCATGGAGGTGAAGCCGGTGCCTAGGGCCAGGGAGATATTAACTGCAATTTTTGCCGGCGGTATGGAACTGTGCTGGCTTTGCTGCCTTGCCTCTTTTCTTTTTTCCCTTTTTGCTGCCGGAGAAATTCCTCTATCAGGGGGAATTTTTGCTTTCGGACTGGCGGCGGTGCTGGGGGCTGTTGCCGGCAACAGGGGCTGGAGAATAATCAGTATTCTGGGGTTAAATCTGGCCGGTTTTGTCCTGGCATTATGGTTAGCGGTATATACATGCGCCAGCTGGCCAGCACCGATTTACAGTCTGCAATGGCTGGCGGTGCTGGGGGCAAGGCTGCAGGATTTTGCTTCGGGATTGCCCCTCGGTGCCGTCATTTTTCTCGTCCTTTTATCTTGGTTTTTTGGGTTTTGCTTCGCCAGGCGTCCGCTCGTATACGCAACCGTCACCTCCCGCTTTGATTTGGGTGTCATCATTTTCTTTTTCCTCTTTCTTTTCGAGGGAGGACTGGGCGAACAGATGCCCTCCATGTCCATCTATCTTTTTTTGTTTTTTCTTTTCAGCCTGCTTTCCATTGCTCTGACGAGGAGCCGGGGGAGCGGGAAAAAAGAATATCATTTCAGTTTTGGCAGATTGGGCCTTGTTTTTTTGCTTTTCCTGGCGGTGCTGCTGTTTGCCGCGGGCGCGGTTTTTTTCTTTTTGCCCGGGCTTTCCGACATGGCAAAAACGGGTTATCTTCTTGGTGGCAAACTGCTGGCTCCCCTGTTAAATTTCTTTCTCAAAATCCTCGCCCTGCTTTTTTTTCGCCGTTCCCTCAGGCAGGAGCCTGCCGGCGCAGAATCCGGCGGAGGGGGCTTCTCCGCGACGGAAACGATAACCGGAGGCGAGGTTCAGCTGTGGGAAAAGCTTTTTACCCTGGGAATATCTATCTT
The DNA here is from genome assembly GCA_964487385.1 of uncultured Dethiobacter sp. GTDB lineage: Bacteria > Bacillota > Dethiobacteria > DTU022 > UBA8154 > DUNV01. Next base: position 4,638 of record CAZAQM010000078.1, on the reverse strand, counting down.
CCTGGGCATTGTCCTGCTGATTGCTGTTGGGTGGAGCCTGTACCACCTTTATTTATGGCTGCTTACACGAACGGCCGGGCCGGGGAAAGCCCATCCCTTTTGGAAACAGCTGCTGGCGCTTTTCGCCAATCTCCGGGAGAGATGCCGCTTTTTATTGCTTTCTGCAGTAAAAGTCTTTGCTATCTCCATGCAGCGGGGGGAAGGGGCACGGGGATATAAAAAATTGTTGTTCTGGGGGAAAAGCGGCGGCTTTCCCCGTTATCTGACTGAGACGCCGGGAGAATACGGGACCCGCCTGCAGGGCTATTTTCCGCTTTTCGGCATGGAGATCGGCACGATTATCCAAAGCTACCATGACGAGGTCTACGGGGAGCTGCAGCTTGGCGGGGTGCAGGGGAGGCGGATTAAACTGGCCTGGCGCAGATTGGCCAGTCCCCTCCGCTGGCCGCTCAGGCTGAAAACAAGGCTTTTTACTTTTATTAAATAAAAATGATTTTACGGCGCAATGGAGAAAAATGAGAGGGAAATGATACTTTTTGCCGTGGAACCGCTGAAAAATTTGTCACAATTATATTTTCTTTAACTTCCCTTTTCTGACAGACTTTTCCTGCCAGGGCAGCTATAATGGCCTTATTCGGGCAAAATGCTGCTCCTGCTGGAAAAGGAGGTTTGGAAAAGTGAGTAAAGTTGATACCGGAAAAGAGTTTTATCTTTTTCCTTCCTGGAAAAAAAGATTTCAGGAAAATTGGTTTTCGAATCTAGTTGGTGGACAAGCCGGTCTAAGCATAAACTGGCAGGCCGTAATCCTTTTTGGCACAACATTTTTTATTTCCCGCGCCGCCCTGCTTGGGGAGGTTACCACTTTTGGCTTTATCTTCTGGGCTTTGATGATGCGGGTTCATCCGGAAAAAAAACTCCTGGTCACCGGGGCGGTCCTTTTAGGCTGGGTGACCCTGTCTGGCGGCCTCTTCCCGCCATGGTTTCTCCCTGCGGCGATGCTCTCCTGGAAAACGAGCGATTTTCTGCTGGAAAAACTCTTCAAAAGGCGCCTGGCCTTGTTTTTTACCCTGCCCCTCATCATTTTTGCTTTGCGTTTTCCCCTGCTCCTGGCGGCGGGTTTCCCCATTTATGAATCGGCTGTCGTCGTTCTGGAAATTGTTCCGGCGATATTTATGCCCCCGCTCGTGCGCCCGTTGTTGCAGGAGATGAAGGAGCGCCGCAGTAAAAACGAACTGTCATCCGAGGGGGCTGTCGGGGCCGTACTGCTCCTTATCCTCGTTTTTTTGGGGACGGATGGGGTTATTCTTTACAGGGATATCATGTTGCAGAATGTTTTGCCGCCTTTTATCGTCCTTTTGGGGGCCTACCTCTGGGGGCCTGTGCCGGGCCTTTTGGGGGGAACGGTGGCCGGTCTTTCCCTTAGTTTCAATAATCCGGCACTGCTCCACTATGCGGGAGTGCTGGGTATTTCCGGTTTTCTGGTGGGGCTGCTCAGACCCTACGGCCGCCTTTGGATGTCGGCGGGATTCCTCGTCATAATGCGCTTCTTTTCCTACTTTAGCTTGGAGGGGGGTTACTGTCTGACGGGAATCTGGGAGGAACTGCTCGTCCTGGCCTTTTTTCTGTTTATTCCGGCTTCTTTTTGGGAAGGGATGCAGGGCATGAGCCTGCTTTTCCCCTGGAGGCTGGAAGATGAGGCTGGGCTGCGTTTTAAGATGGCCTCCCGCATCAAAGAGTTTGCCGAAGTGTTTGGGGAGCTGGCGGCGACCTTTCAACCCCTGGGCCGGGAGGAGGCCGTTGTCTCCCAAAACGATCTTTCCCCCGTGGTGGATTATTTCAGCCGTAAAGCCTGCCGGGCCTGCGGTTATTACCAGCGTTGCTGGAAGGGGGATGCCGACGGCCAAACCCGCAGGGTTATGGCCATGCTGGCCGCGGTGGAAGATAAGGGCTATTTTACGGAAAAAATGATACCGGTCAAGCTGAGGCGCTATTGCCCCAGGCAGGCGGAGATCGTCAAAACAGTGGGCAATATGCGGGATATCTACCGGTTAAACTGTTACTGGCAGGAAAAAATTGAAAGCGGGCGATCGATGGTTTCGGAACAACTGCAGGGGATCTCCTTTATGATGCACGATCTCTGGCAGGAGTTAAAAGTTAAAACGGGGCGCCCTGCCGGCGGGGAGGATAAGAGAAAAACCTGTTTTTCCCTGGAGGTGGGTATCGCCCAGGTGGCCAGGGAAGGGCAGAGCGTTTCCGGGGATAGTTATGCAGTCCTGCCCATGAAAGAGGGGAAACAGGCCCTTTTGCTTAGCGATGGCATGGGCAGCGGAAGGGAGGCACGCCAGGCCAGTCGTTCTGCGGTGAGATTAATGGAGCGGCTCTTGGAAGCCGGATTCCAGCAGGAAATTGTTATCAGCACGATCAACACGCTCCTCCGCCTGCGCTATCCGGCGGAAAGATTTGCCACGATGGATCTGGCCTTGCCGGACCTTGCCCGGGGAGAGATGGAGCTGTATAAGCTCGGCGCACCTCCCAGTCTGATTAAAAATGGGAGCTCGGTGGAGGTGGTTGGATCCGGTTCGCTGCCCATGGGCATTCTGGAGGAGATCGTTCCGGAAAGAAAAGTTTGCTCTCTCGGAGAGGAGGGCACAACATTTGTCATGATTACCGATGGCCTCTGGGAGGATGCGGACAAAGAGGAAAACTGGCTGGTAACATCTCTCAGGGAGATCCGCCATGACCATCCCCAGATCATTGCCGATCGTTTGATCGAAGAAGCCTGCAACCGTTTTCCCAGGGGGGTAAAGGATGATCTGACGGTGCTGGTGGGATCGTTTCGGCCGCTGGGGAAAAAGCCGAAAAGGAAACTGGCCAAGTGATCATTCCGCTGCATGATTGCACTGCATTAATTATCTTTTGCCGTGCAAGATGCAATTTAAATATTATCTGCGGAGAGGAAGGATTTGTTTTAATTGCATAGAAAGGTTATATTTAAGTTGAAAAGCGTTGAAAAACGTTGAAGAAAAGAAAGGTGGCCTGTTTTTCGCGAAGGGATGTTTTTTAACTTACCGCTGTACAGGTCTCTAAAAAAAATAGTTATAAGGGAACAACTCATCAAAAAGGATGACAAGGTTGTTGTTGCTGTTTCGGGGGGTGCAGACTCCCTTTCTTTATTGATTCTTTTAAACCGGCTGCGCATGGAGCCGGGCTTTGCTTTTTCCCTGCATGTTGCCCACCTCAATCATGGCCTGAGAGGCAAAAGCGCGGCCGGGGATGCACGGTTCGTCCGGCGGATGGCAGGAGAGCTTGGCTTGTCCTGCACCGTGGGCAAGGTCCAAGCCGGTGAATACAAAAAAAAATGGGGTCTTTCGCTGGAGGATGCAGCACGGCAGCTGCGTTACAGGTTCCTGCTGCAGCTGGCAGAAAAAATAAAGGCCGATTCCATTGCTGTGGGGCATAATCGGGACGACCAGGCGGAGACGGTTCTGCTGAACATTTTGCGGGGCACGGGGCCCGACGGCCTGATGGGGATGAAATTTGGCAGGAAAGCCGGGAAAAGAGGCATTATATTGATCCGGCCGCTGCTTGGCTTCAGCCGCCAAGAGATCGAAGCTTTCTGCAGTCGCTGCGGCCTTTGCCCGCGTATTGATGAAACAAATCTAGATCCACAATTTCTGCGCAACAGGATTCGGCGGGAGATCCTGCCCCTTTTGGAAAAAAGGGTCAACCCAAACCTGAGGGAAGGGCTTTTCAGGCTCTCCCGGCTGTTCGAGCTGGAGAGGGATTACTGGGAAGATACCGCCGCAAAACGCTTTGAAGCCGTTCTCCTGAAGGAGGCGCCACCTGGCGGACTGATCTTCGATCGCCTGCTCTTTATGGAGGAGCATCCTGCCCTGCAAGGCAGGATGATTCGCCTGGCTGCCGGCCGGCTCCTTGGCAGTATTCCACGGGGGGTGGATTACCAGCGCATACAGGCGGCGCTGAATCTTATCCATGGGAGCAAACCCCGGGGGGCCGTTTCTTTTCCCGGCGGCATGGCGATCTCCAGGGATTATGATAAAATAACGGCTGCTTTGCCCGGAGTTTTCCAGGGAAAAAAAAGATCCGGGAAGGATGGGCTGGGAAAGGGGTTTCTTCCGGCAGTGCTCTCTGTTCCCGGTGAGCTGGCCATGGATCCCCCCGGCACTGTTTTAAGGGCAAGGCTCTCCGATACCGCTGCTCTCCTCTGGCCTCCCAATGAAAAGGCAGAGGCCTACCTGGATTATGACGAGGTTCTCAGGCTGGCCGCAGTAAAAAGCTCCCCTGTCGGAACCGGCGGGGACCTGCAGTTGCTTGTGCGCCGGAGAATGCCCGGGGACCGTTTTTACCCCCTGGGTGCGCCGGGGAAAAAGAAGTTAAAGGATTACCTGATCGATCGGAAAATTTCCTGGGAGGAGAGGGATGATCTTCTCCTTGTGCTTGCCGGCGATGAGATCGTCTGGGTTGCAGGCAGGCAAATTTCCCATCTTTGCAGAATTATAAGGGATACGAAAAAGGCTGTTGTATTGACCATGGAAACTATCCAATCCTGATTTATTCAGATTAAATACTGCAGAGGGGGCTTGGAAATGGATGAAGAAGAGGTGCGGGTTTTATTTT
>CAZAQM010000077.1:0-9346 GCA_964487385.1 uncultured Dethiobacter sp. | reverse complement strand
ATCATCCTACCGAGATCAGGGCAACCCTGGAGGCGGCACGCCAAAGCGGCCGCAGGATCATCTGCCTTTTCCAACCGCACCGTTTTACGCGCACAAACTTTCTCTGGCCGGAATTCACCGCCGCCTTTGATGCCGCTGATCTGCTCATCCTCACCGATATTTATGCCGCCGGGGAGGACCCCATACCGGGGATTAGTTCCAGCCGCCTGGCGGAGAAGATCAAAGAAAGAGGGCACAGGCATGTTTGCCATTTTGAGGGGCTTTCTGCAGCAATCGATTATTTGCAGGGGTTTGTCAAAGAAGGCGATATGGTCCTGACGATGGGAGCGGGCGATATCTGGAAAGCCGGCAGAAGCCTCTTGCAAAGACTTTCTTCCGGGGAAGGCGTTGTTTCCGGCGAAATAACCAATTCTTTTTAGGTTTACAGGCTTTTGCGCTGCGCTGCGGCATACGATTGTTTTCAGGGGGTTTGGGTATGCATAACCTTTTTTATGCGGAATCTATTGTTATTATTGGATTATCAGCAAAGCCGTCCAATATCCCCAGGATCACCCTGGAAAATTTGCTTCGTTGGGGGTACCGGGGCAGAATATTTGGGGTTAATCCCGGGAGCAGCGATGTGCATGTCAATGGGATCAGGATGTACAAAAATGTAGAGGATTTGCCGGCAATTCCCGATCTGGCATACTGTTTGATTCCGGCAAAGCATGTGCCCGGCATGGTGGAACAATGCGGAAGATTTGGCATTAAGCGCATGGCCATCCTCTCGGGAGGCTTCTCCGAGTCCAGCGAGGAAGGGCGGACGCTTGCAGACAGTACCCTTCGTTCAGCCAGGAAGTACGGGGTTCGCTTCGTGGGGCCGAACAGTATTGCCATGATGAATACGGAAAACAACTTATGCCTGCCCTTTATACCCATGAACAAGGTTCCCAAAGGGAATATGTCAATTATTTCCCAGAGCGGCGGAGTCGTGATAATGCTCCTGCATTATCTTGGCGATGAGAGGATTGGTTTGGCCAAGGTAGCCAGTATTGGCAATAAACTCGACTTTGATGAGGTGGATTTCCTAAAATATTATGGTGATGACCCGGAAACCGGGATAATCTGCCTCTATCTGGAAAGTATGGCCCGGGGCAGGGATTTTCTCGAGGCTGCAAAAAATATAGACAAGCCCATCATTGCTTATAAATCGAATACAACCGGGGCGGGGAAAAAGGCTGCCATGAGCCATACGGCGGCAATCAGCAACAGCGATGATCTCATCGATTCTGTTTTTGAAGAAGCCGGGGTCATCCGCATAAAAAATTTCTTTGACTTTCTTGAGGTGTCCAAGGCTTTTCATCTGCCTCCCATGAAGGGCAGGCGGATCATGGTCATGAGCCCTGCCGGAGGCTTTTCCGTTATGGGGGCGGATCTCTGTGAAAAGGCAGGTTTTGAGCTTGCCAACATGGGGCAGGAATTCTACAGTGATCTCAGCCAATTCTGCAATGCCGGTGTGATTAAGCTCTCCAACCCTTTGGATATGGGGGATATTTACGATTCCGAAATAATAGCCAATGTTCTCTATGCGGCAATGCACTCCGGGCAGGTGGATGGCGGCTTGCTCATTACCCAGTATCCCAAGGTGCCCCAGGGCGATTCGATCTTTCACAAGATGATGCTGGCCGATCTCTCCTGCGATATTCGGGGGGCCGTCCTCTCCTCGGGAAAACCCCTTGGTGTCTGCCTGTTCGGGCCGGCGGAAACAATCGGCCAGGCCAAACGTGCAGTCGAGTTCCCTGTTTTCAACAGCCCGGAAGAACTGGTCAACGCACTGGCCTTACAGATGAAATATTACGAACAAAAAAAGGAAAAAGAAGGCCAGGGAAATATTATTGTGCCGCCCCATATTGACCGCCATGCCGCCGGGCAGTGGATGGCAAAAAGAAGCGGGGTTTACGGGGAAGAAGTCCTCGATCTTCTTGCTTTTTACGGCATTCCTGTTGCAGCTTCCAAAGTCGCCCGCGACGAGGCTGAAGCAGTTAAGTATGCCGGAGAACTGGGTTATCCTGTCGTCATGAAGGTGGTTTCCAGGGAGGCCCTGCATAAATCGGAGGCGGGCGGTGTCATTACGGGTGTGGAAGGGCCTGCGGATGTGCAGGTAAACTACAGGGTTATCCGCGCCAATCTTTTCAATTATAAAAAGGGGGCGTCCCTGGAGGGTATTAGAATCCAGGAGATGGCCCCCGAGGGCTATGATATGTTTGTCGGGGGAAAGTATGATCCTTCCTTTGGACCGGTTGTTTTTTTCGGGATGGGAGGCATTTTTATCGAGCTATTCAAAGATGCAGCCAATGCTCTGTGCCCCGCAGAAAAGGGCCCTATCCAGGCAAGGCTGAAACGCCTGAAAGCATACCGGGTGTTAAAAGGGATCCGGGGCAAAGCACCCGGGGATGTGGATGCTTTTATCGAACTGGTGGTAAGGGTCTCCCATCTGCTGGCGGACTTCCCCGCCATACGGGAGCTGGATATTAACCCGGTGCGGGTTTTCCCCGGGAAAGGCGGTGTCCAGGCTCTCGATGCCCGGGCAAGCATAGAGCTACAACCCGGACCGATCGATGAATGATCGGTAAAAAGTCGGAGGTCATCACCTAGTCATCATCTAATCGATGCCGGGAAAGTAACCTGGGCGGAGGTGAGCCGAGGGTGTCCGGAAAACGTTTCAAAGTCAATTGCTATCAATGCAAACACTTTTATATCACCTGGGATAATAATTTCCCCAGGGGGTGCAGGTTCCTGGGTTTTAAGACCCGGGGTATTCCTTCCGGAGATGTGCTGAGAGCTTCCGGGGCTTCCTGTTTGGGCTTTGAACCAAAATCAGATCAAAAAAATAAATAAAATATGAATTTTTATTGCCCGGGGAATAAAGTGGGGCTAAAAGCGGTGTTTGCCACTTTAGCCCCTGGTTAAAATCCTTTGGCATTATTTTATTATAGCCTGGTTACACCGTCCGCGCCGATATGGGGTGAGTTTTTATCGACGAAAGTTTTGCAGCAGGTGTCCATGCAAGAGGTGGCCGGGGTGGGCACGAGATTGGCATGGTTTACCGCATCATAGCTGTCGGGTTCGACGGACCCCACTTGATCCGAGGTAACCATGATTTCACTTGCACCACATACGAAACCATTTTTCCAGTAATGGCAATTCTCGATGCTGCAATGAATATTGGGCATTTATTTACCTCCTTTACTTTTAGGAGAGGCCCAAAATGCCTTGGAGGCGGCCTTTCCATGGATCGGGCATGATTGCCCCGTGCCCATAGTTTGACCGTTTGGATTTACTTTATACTATTTAAATTTGATTTTCCGGATTTTTCCCCGTCAGTTCGATGATATCCTTCTCGAGTTCATCAAGAGAAACTTTATCCTCCCTGCCCTCCATCATATATTTTAGGTTGACCTCTTTCCGCTGCAGTTCATTTTCCCCGAGAATGAGCACATAGGGAATGCCTTCCTTGTTGGCATAGTCGAGGGATCTTTTCAGCCTTTTCCCGGACATCTCCACTTCGACGTTAAAGCCAATCCTGCGCAGCCTTTGGGCAATTTGCAGGGTTTCTTTTTCTGTGCCCAGGGGAATCAGGAAAAAATCGGCAAAGGGTTCAGCCCCGCCTTGCTCATTTGCTAGTACCAGGGCTGTGTAGATGACATCGAGGCCAAAGGATATGCCCGTCGCCGGGTATTCCTCGCCGTTGCCCAGAAAGCTGCCAATGATTTTATCATAGCGCCCTCCGCCGCCAATGCTGGAGGTTATCGCTTTGCTGGAAAGAAACAGCTCGTAAACCGTGCCCGTATAAATTTCCAATCCCCGGGCCAACAGGGGGTTGAAGGCGGCCTTATCCATGAGGCCGAGGGCTTCCAGGTAGCCTTCCAGCTCGTTCAGCTCGGCAATGCCCTCCCGGACAAGGGTGCCGGAAGAAAAAGAACTGTAAGAGTCCGGCCTTTTTCCTTCCTGGAAGGTGATAAAAATTTTATCGATTAGCTCCCGGGGTATTTCCTTTTCGCTCAGTTCCTCCCTTACACCTTCAACGCCAATCTTTTCCACCTTATCCAGGGAAATTACCGCCTCGCCAACTTGATCCTCCGAAAGGCCAATGCTTCCCAAAATTCCCGTTAAAAATTTTCTATTGTTATAGGAGATATAAATATCCAGCCCCAGCTCTGCAAAGGCATCGGAGGCAATGGATATCATCTCTGCCTCGGCAATGGTGGACCTTATCCCCACGACATCCACATCGCATTGCATGAATTCCCTCAGCCTTCCGGTCTTGACAGGGCCGTCCCTGAACACCTTGCCGATCTCGTAGCGCTTAAAGGGCAGGCGCAGATTGGGGTTCATGCCGATTACTCTCGTAAAGGGCACGGTCAGATCGTAGCGCAGGGCCAATTCCCGCTTGCCCTGATCCTCAAGGCGGTAAACCTCCCTTAGTATCTCCGTGCCCCCGCCATATTTGGAGGCAAGGATATCGAACAGGCATAACATGGGGGTTTCCAAGGGGCGGTAGCCGTATTTTTGGAAAACCTTTTCCAGAGTGTTTCTGATTTTATTCCTTACTTGCTGCTCGGCGGGGAAATAATCCCGGGTTCCTTTTAAATTTTTCAGCTCTATCTCCATCAGGGTGAATTACCTCCTATTGCTTTTGTCAGTTTTCTCTTTTGCAGCAATAACCTGTGGCCCAATCCATTCCCGTTCAAAGCCTGATATAGATGAAAAGGGCAAGAAAAAAACCGATGGCCGTGGCGATGTTAAATTTCAGTGTCAGCCCCAGGGTGACGGTTAGCGCTGCCAGATCTATCGTGGTGGGATTGAGGCCAATAGTCTGGCTGTAATAAAGGAAAGGGAAAAGATCCTTTAACAAATTACCCAGCAGCGTCCCGAGCATGCTTCCGATAATGAGCAGGATAATAAGAATCCACGTGTTTTTGGGCACCTTTGCCAACTTGACTATTCTCCTCGAGAAGGTTTTTTGTCTGGATCTTTGTCAGGATCAAGGAATTCAGCAAGGGTCATGACCCGCAGCAGGGGATAGAGCGGGCTGACCTTAAGTACCGCCATGACATGCTCGTGGGTGGCCCTAAAGCGCGACGCACAGCAATCTTCGAGAACGATCACCCTGAAATTGTGGGAGATGCCATCGTAGGCGCTGGAGAGGATGCAGGCTTCGGTGGCCACCCCGCCCAGGACGATGGTATCGACTTCCCATTCCTTGAGAGTGATATCGAGGTCCGTTTTAAAAAAGGCGCTGAGGCGTCTTTTTGGCATGATCAGATCGCTGCTTTGCGGCTGCAGTTCCCCGATTACCTCCACGCCTGCGGTTCCCCGAAGCCCATGGGGTTTCATCCGTGATTGGAACAGGAAATCATTGGGCATCAGTGCATCGTTGGAAAAGACGATGGGGACGGACCTACTGCGGCAGATCCCCAGTAATTTTTGCAGCCGGGGAATAATTTTAAGGCCTTCCTCTCCAACGGGCAGGGGGCCATCCAATCTGATGAAATCTGCTACCATGTCGGTGATAATTACTGCTATTCCCATTACAGATTCTCCTTGCAGTATGAGCTGTTTTTAAAAGGGGCAGGGTTAATTGCCGCGGGCGATAAGTACTCTTTACTGTGCAATTATAGCAATTTTCCCAAGCGGAGGTCAACCGGGAAGAAGACCATCCTGGATTATTTATCTTTGGGGGGAAAGGTTTTACAGTAGTTCAAAAAAAAGTTGAGGCCTGCCGATCCATAGGGTATAGTAATTATATGAACGATTACAACGAAGAACTAATTCATCGCCGTATTGCCAAAGAGTTGGATCTGGAGCCCGGGAATGTTGCCAAAACCGTTTCCCTGTTGGACGAAGGAAATACCATTCCTTTTCTTGCCCGCTACCGCAAGGAAATTACCGGGGGCATGACAGATGAGCAGCTGCGCTTTCTGGTGGAGAAGCTGGCGCTGAACCGCAACCTGGAGAGCCGGCGGCGGGATATCCTGCGGCTTTTGGAGGAGCTGGCGGTCTTGACGCCGGAGCTGGAAAGCGCTGTGCAGAAGGCTTCCAGCGTAACGGAACTGGAGGACCTTTACCGTCCCTTCAGGCCTCGGAAGAGGACCCGAGCTACGATGGCCAGGGAAAAAGGCCTGGAACCCCTGGCCCGGCTTCTTCTTCAGGGGGAAAAGGATCCCGGCCGGGAGGCGCATAAATATCTTGACGCAGAAAAGGAGGTGCTGTCGGCTGATGAAGCCCTGGGCGGGGCCAGGGATATCATTGCGGAGATAATGTCGGAGGATCCCCATCTCCGCCGGCAGCTGCGGGACCTCCTCGTTAAGGAGGGTGTTGTCGCTGCAAAGGGGCGCGGCCAGGGCTGCAGCACCTATGAAATGTATGAAGATTACCGGGAGCCCTGCAAAAAAGTCCAGCCCCACCGCATCCTTGCCATGAACAGGGGGGAAAAGGAAGAGCATCTTCAGGTTAAAATAGAGATTTCCGAGGAAAAAGCCCTCACATATTTGAGGAGGCAATATATTAAGGATACTTTTCTTGAAGAGGCAAGGCTCCATCTGGAGAATGCTGCCAGGGACAGTTGGAAAAGGTTGCTTTTCCCCTCCCTGGAAAGGGAAATTCGTGCTCAGCTCACGCAAAAGGCAGAAGAGCAGGCCCTCAAAATATTCAGGGAAAACCTGCGCAGTCTGCTGATGATCCCGCCGGTGCAGGGGAAAAGAATTCTGGCCATCGATCCGGGACTGAGAACCGGCTGCAAGATAGCCTGTGTCGATGGGGAGGGCAAGCTGCTGGAAACCGCCGTTATTTTCCCCACTCCGCCCCGCAATGAAAAGGAAAAGGCTGCGGAAATTGTGCTTTCCCTGGTGGAAAAGCATCATATTAATGCCATTGTTATCGGTAATGGCACGGGGGGAAGGGAAACGGAGATATTTATCGCCGGGCTGCTGGAAACATGCCCCGGGGAGCTGGCTTATACGGTGGTCAATGAAGCGGGCGCCAGCGTTTACTCCGCTTCCCGCCTGGGGCAGGAGGAGTTTCCCGAACTCGATGTGGCCGAAAGAAGCGCCATATCCCTGGCGCGGCGCCTGCAGGATTCCCTGGCGGAGCTGGTGAAAATTGATCCCCGTTCCATCGGTGTGGGGCAATATCAGCACGATGTCAACCAGAAAAAGCTGGCGGATACTTTGGCCGGCGTGGTGGAAACCTGCGTCAATGAGGTTGGGGTGAACCTCAATACGGCATCGCCCGCCCTGCTGCAGCATGTGGCCGGAATAAACAAAACGGTGGCAGCCAATATTTTTGCCTACCGGGAAGAAAACGGCCCCTTTAACAGCCGCAGCGATCTCAAAAAGGTGCCCAAACTGGGCCCGGCAACGTTTAAGCAGTGCGCCGGTTTTTTGCGCATTCCCACGGCTGAAAATTACCTGGACCGCAGTGCCGTTCACCCGGAATCTTATGCCGCAGCCCAAAAATTAATGGAGATGCTGGATCTTTCACCCGGGGATTTGGGAAAAGCACAGGCGATCCGGGAGGCAGATGCCGGGGAGCTGGCGGCACGCTTGCAGATTGGGGAACCGACCATCAGGGATATCCTGGAGGAATTTAAGAAACCGGGCCGGGATCCCCGGGAGGATCTTCCCCGGCTCGTTTTTAAAAAAGATATTCTTCAGCCGGGGGATTTAACAGAAGGCATGAAACTCCAGGGTGTTGTGCGCAATGTGGTGGATTTTGGCGCTTTTGTGGATATCGGCGTTCACGAAGATGGGTTGGTCCATATCTCAGAGATGTCGGAGCGCTTTGTCAAACACCCCCTGGATGTGGTGAAAGTGGGAGATATCGTCGATGTCAGGGTTTTAGCCGTGGATTTGCAGAAAAAGCGCATATCGCTCTCCCTGAAAATGTGATAATATGTAACATGAAAGTTTTTGGGTATTATTGTTCAATATTGTTCAATGGTTCAATGTTGATATGAAAGGTGCGTAAGCTGGTATGATGGATCTCGCCGCAGAAATAGTCAGCAACAGCTTTTCTGAGGGGGGATGGGCAAGGAGTCCCGTTTATGTCCCCTGCGAGATGCAGCTGCAAATATATATAAACCGGCAGAAATTGGTCAATATTTTGTGCACCCCCATCGAGCTGGATTATCTCGTTGTGGGCTACCTCTTTGCCGAAGGGATCATCTCCGGCCTCGATGATATCGCCATGATGCAGGTTTCCAGGGAGGAAGCGCTGGCCGATGTCAGGCTGAAGAATTGGGAAGGTAAATTGCCCGCGGTGCGGACCCTTGCCAGCGGCTGCAGTGGCGATGGGGTCTTTAAAACAGAAGGGCAAAGGGTGGATTCAACCCTCGTTGCCGCGCCGACGGAAGTGTTGGCGCTGATGGGAAAGCTTGAGGATGAGATGGAGCTGTACCGGCTCAGCGGAGGCGTCCATACCTCAGCCCTGGCCGATCGGCGGGATTTGCTGATCGTGGCCGAGGATATCGGGCGCCATAACACGCTGAACAGGATCCAGGGCGAAAGCCTGCTAAAGGATATTCAAACGAAGGATCGCTTGCTGTTGATCACCGGCCGCATCTCCTCGGAGATGCTGCTCAAGGCGGCAAAAATGCAGACGCCCATCGTCGTTTCCCGCCACTCACCCACCTCCAGCGCCATTTTGCTGGCACAGGAGATGGGCATTGCCCTGGTGGGCGAGGCCCGCGGCAGCCGCCTGACGGTTTTTACACACCCTCAGCGGCTGGGCTGCCCGGCAGGGTAAAGGCAAATTGTTTTTCGCATTCAGGATCCGCTTTTCAGAAAAGCAAAGGGCAGCATTTTATTGATAAAGCTTACAGCCTCGACGACAGTCGGCAACGGGAATCTTATTGCCGTAAGGAAAGCGTAGGCCCCTGCAACGAGCCAGACGAGGGCAAAGGCTGCCAGCTCCCGCCACTGTCTTTCCCGCAGCAGCCCGGGAACCTGATAAATCGCTATGACCGCCATGATCAAGATGATCCCAATCATTTGCATCACCCCTTTACGCATCAAGCCTGCGCAGCAGGATCGCTATTTTATTTGCACTGGTTCCAAAACTACGCCATGCCGCAAGATTACTGCGTTAATCGCCATATCCACCATGACGCCGGGAAAAATATCCCGCCAGTTATCCCCTATTCTCTCCCATTCTTTATGTCTTGTACGATAGATGATTTTGCCCAGGCCGAAGATATCCGCTTCAAGTTCCCTGGCCTTTTCCAGGCTGCGCGCTATTTCATTGCGGATGACAGTGGCCATGCGCCTGTTGAGGGAATCGATAAAGTCTCGCTCCAGGGGCAGATGTG
>CAZAQM010000076.1:7011-9465 GCA_964487385.1 uncultured Dethiobacter sp. | reverse complement strand
CTAGGCAATAATCGAGGTAACGACCCCGGCGCCTACAGTGCGGCCGCCTTCGCGAATGGCAAAGCGCAGGCCCTCTTCCGTGGCAATGCTGGTGATCAGCTCGATGACCATGTTGATGTTGTCCCCCGGCATGACCATCTCCACCCCTTCGGGCAGGGTGATATCGCCCGTGACGTCCGTGGTGCGGAAGTAAAACTGGGGACGGTAGCCTTGGAAGAAGGGCGTATGTCTGCCGCCTTCTTCTTTTTTCAGGACGTAGACTTCAGCGTTGAATTTGGTGTGGGGCTTGATGGTGCCCGGCTTGGCCAGAACCTGGCCCCGCTCGATCTCTTCCCGGTCGATGCCGCGGAGGAGGACGCCGATGTTGTCGCCGGCTTCTGCTTCCTCCATGGTCTTGCGGAACATTTCCACCCCGGTGGCCACAGTCTTGCGGGGTTTTTCGCTGAAGCCCACTATTTCCACTTCGTCGCCCATGCGAACGACGCCCCGTTCCACCCGGCCGGTGGCCACGGTGCCGCGGCCGGTGATGGTGAAGACGTCTTCCACGGGCATGAGGAACGCTTTGTCTTTGTCCCGCTCGGGGGTGGGAATATAGGCGTCGATGGCGTCCATCAGTTCCCAGACTACTTTGCAGTTGGGGCAGTCTCTGTTGCCGCAGCCGCATTCCATGGCTTTGAGGGCCGAACCGGTGATGACGGGTACTTCGTCACCGGGAAATTCATACATATTGAGCAGATCGCGCACTTCCATTTCCACTAGTTCCAAAAGTTCCGGATCGTCGACTTGGTCTGCTTTGTTGAGGAAGACGACGATATAGGGCACGGCAACCTGGCGGGCCAGGACGATATGTTCCCTGGTCTGCGGCATGGGGCCGTCGGCAGCGGAGACGACTAAAATGGCGCCGTCCATCTGCGCCGCTCCGGTGATCATGTTCTTGACGTAGTCGGCGTGACCCGGGCAGTCTACGTGGGCGTAGTGGCGTTTTTCCGTTTCGTATTCCACGTGGGCTGTGGCGATGGTAATACCCCGCTCCCGCTCTTCCGGCGCTTTGTCGATGGCGTCGAAGTCCATGCGGGAGGCATAACCCTGCGATGCCAAACAGTAGGTAATTGCCGATGTAAGTGTGGTCTTGCCATGGTCTACGTGCCCAATGGTGCCCACGTTCACATGCGGCTTGGTGCGCTCAAATTTTTTCTTGGCCATACTTAATTATTCCCCCTTGTTCATTATTTCAGGCAAACGTTTTGCTTATAACTCTTTCCGCCAAATGAGCTGGAAGGTGATTATAGTGCGAAAACTCCATAGAAAATGTTCCCCTGCCCTGGGTATGGGAACGCAGATCTGTGGCATAGCCAAACAGTTCCGCCAGGGGAGCAAAACAGTGTATAACCTGGCTGCCGCCTTTGGGGTCGATCCCTTCAATTTTACCCCGGCGGGCGTTAATATCACCGATCACCTCGCCCATATATTCCTCGGGAACGAGGATCTCCACCTTCATAATGGGTTCCAGCAGCACAGGTGTAGCCAAAGACATGGCCTTTTTAAAAGCTTGGGAACCGGCAATCTTAAAGGCCATCTCCGAGGAATCCACCTCGTGAAAGGAACCATCCAACAAGGCAACCTTGACATCGATAACCTGATACCCGGAGAGGACACCGCTTAACAGGGCCTCTCTAATCCCCTCCTGCACAGCGGGAATAAATTCCCTGGGAATCGTCCCGCCGGTGATGCGATCTTCAAAAAGAAAACCGCTGCCCCTTTCCAGCGGCTCCAGTTCCAGAACGACATGCCCGTACTGGCCCCGTCCGCCCGATTGCCTGATAAACTTGCCTTCGGCCCGGGATTTGTTTAAAACTGTTTCTTTATAGGATACCTGGGGACGACCCACATTGGCGCCGACATTAAATTCCCGCAGGAGCCGATCCACGATGATTTCCAGGTGCAGTTCGCCCATGCCATTGATGATCGTCTGACCGGTCTCCTCATTGAGACTGGTATAAAATGTGGGATCCTCTTCGGCAAGTTTTTGCAGCGAAATAGTCATCCTATCCTGATCGGCCCGTGTTTTGGGCTCGATGGCCACGGCGATGACCGGCTCGGGGAATTTGATATTTTCCAGGATGATGGGTATATCTTCAGAGCAGAGAGTATCCCCTGTAGCCGTCTTTTTGACGCCCACGATGGCCACAATATCCCCCGCCGCGGCAAAGGGTAGTTCCTCCCGATGATTGGCATGCATGCGCAGTATTCTGCCGATGCGCTCCCTGGCCTTCTTGCGGGGATTATAGAGATACGAACCGCTGCTGACGGTACCGGAATAAATGCGCACAAAAGCCAGCTTCCCCACATAGGGGTCCGTCATAATTTTGAAGGCAATGGCAGCAAAAGGAGCCTTTTCATCTGCCTCGCGCACCTCTTCCTTATTATCCTTGACCCTTACCCCCGTGACAGGCG
>CAZAQM010000076.1:0-7001 GCA_964487385.1 uncultured Dethiobacter sp. | reverse complement strand
TGCTGCGCTAAGCTGCCGCACCGCGACACTCCGCCCCTGCGACAGGCGGCACCTCCCGGGGGGAGGGCAGGTAATGCACGACAGCATCCATGAGCGGCTGGACACCTTTATTGCGGTAGGATGAACCGCAGAGAACGGGCACAAAATTGTGTTCGATGGTGGCCGTGCGCAGGGCCTTCTGTATCTCCTCCTCCGCTATATCCAGCCCCTCGAGATACTTTTCCATAATTCCCTCATCGTGTTCCGCCAGGGTTTCCAGCATCTTATCCCTGTAGCGCCCCGCCAGATCCAGCATATCGGCAGGAATTTCCGTTTCATCGCTCTGGGTCCCCAGATCGTCGAGATAAGTGATCGATTTGAAGCGAACCAGATCGACAATACCTTTAAAGGTCTCCTCCACTCCAATGGGAAGCTGGATAGGAATAACGTTTGCCTTGAGCCTGGCGCGGATCATGCGCAAAACACTAAAAAAGTCCGCTCCGGTAATATCCATCTTGTTAACGTAGGCAATCCGCGGCACGTTATACTTATCCGCCTGCCGCCAGACCGTTTCCGACTGGGGCTCAACCCCCTCCTTGGCACAAAAAATCCCCACAGCCCCATCAAGAACCCTCAGGGACCGTTCCACCTCCACAGTAAAGTCCACGTGTCCTGGCGTATCTATAATATTAATGACTGCACCTTTCCAATGACAGGTTGTTGCAGCAGAGGTAATGGTAATACCCCTTTCCTGTTCCTGTACCATCCAGTCCATTGTAGCCGCACCGTCGTGCACCTCACCGAGCTTATGAACTTTTCCTGTATAAAAAAGCATACGCTCGGTGGTCGTGGTCTTTCCACCGTCGATATGTGCGATAATTCCTATGTTTCTAACCCGAGATAAATCCATGAGACGACCCCCCTTCTTCCAGGTGCCCGGCGAATCAGGCTAAAAGGACTACCAGCGGTAATGTGCAAAAGCCCTGTTGGACTCAGCCATTTTATGCGTATCCTCTTTTTTCTTAATCGTCACGCCCGTATTATTTGCTGCATCCAGCAGCTCGCCGGCCAACCTCTGGGCCATAGTTTTTTCTCCGCGCTTTCGGGAATTGCCCACAATCCAGCGAATAGCGAGGATTAGTTTCCGTTGACTGCTGACCTCTACCGGAACCTGATAAGTTGCACCGCCAACCCGGCGCGGCTTAACCTCCAAAACGGGCGAGGCATTGCGCATCGCCGTTTCAAATACCTCCAAAGGATCCTTACCCGTTTTTTCTTTGAGAATATCAAATGCATCGTAAAGAATTGAGCGGGCAATACCCTTATTCCCATCGAACATCAATTTGTTGGCAAAACGTGACACAAGTATGCTGTTATAAAGTGGATCCGGCAGGATTTCTCTTTTCGATACCGACCCTTTTCTCGGCAAGCAACATCCCTCCTCTCAATTCCAATAACTATTTAAGCCTTCGGCCTCTTTGTTCCATATTTCGAACGACTGTTTTTCCTCTTATCCACCCCCGAAGCGTCGAGGGCTCCCCTGACGAGATGATATCTTACCCCGGGCAGATCCTTGACGCGCCCCCCCCTGACCAGCACCACGGAGTGTTCCTGGAGATTATGGCCAATCCCGGGAATATACGCCGTAATTTCGGCCCCGTTGGTCAGGCGCACCCTGGCAATCTTCCGCAATGCAGAATTAGGCTTTTTGGGAGTAGTGGTGGAAACCCTGGTGCAGACGCCTCTCTTTTGCGGCGATCCTTCAAGCGCCGGAGAGTTGGAAGTTTTAATCACCTTGCTTCTGTTTTTCCTGATAAGTTGGCTTAGTGTAGGCACCATTGCACCTCCCTTCTAGGCTAGGATAGCCGCCATGGCAGCCCCTACCTTAATATTGCAGGCCTTCCCTAGTTCTTCCATCGTATCCACGTAATGAAGCGGAATACCTTTTTCCGTGCAGGATTGCACTGCGGGGGAAGTTACCTTTTCTTCTGCATCCCGGGCAATATACACAGCCCGGGCGGTATTGTTTTCAATAGCCTTGATGGTCTGCCTCATCCCGGCAATGACCTTCCCGGCTTTCTTTAGCTCTTCCAGTGCCACTGTAAAAACTCACCCGCTCCTTCTTTATTCATCGCCGGCCGGCCCCAAAACAAGCACACTTTCGTATTTTAGCATCACATAAAATAAATGTCAATTAAAAACTCAAAAAAGGGCAAACGGGGAGATCCAATCCCACAAAAATCGCTAAAACACCCCGTCCGCACCTTTTTTGTTGTTAACCGGCAATGGGCCCGGCAGATCGCCTTCAGGAATTTTCCTCGGCGGCAATCATCAATGTTTCGGGATTTTTTGCAACAGCTTTCTTTTTCTCTTCCTCTTCTGCCTGCTGTTGTAAAACGGGCGCCGGCACACTATCCGTTTCCGGCTCGCCCCCGGGAAGAAGCACCCCGGCAAAGCCCTCTCCTTCATCGATACCGTCGTCTTCTAAAACTATTCCAGCGGAAAGGGGTTCGCCCTCATCTTCCTGCTCGCCGTTGGCACTGATAACCTTTATATTGCGGTAACGGGACATCCCCGTCCCCGCGGGAATGAGCTTTCCGATGATCACGTTTTCTTTTAAGCCGAGCAGAGGATCGACTTTCCCTTTAATCGATGCCTCCGTTAAAACCCGGGTCGTTTCCTGGAAGGAGGCAGCAGAGAGGAATGAATCGGTAGCCAGGGAGGCCTTGGTGATGCCCAGCAGGACGGGCCGCCCGACAGCCGGTTTCCCTCCCATTTCCATAATCTTTCTATTAACGTCCTCCACGACAAAGCTGTCTTCCATGCTTCCGGGCAGGAGCTCCGTATCCCCGGCATCCTCAATTTTCACTTTTTTCATCATCTGGCGGATCATGACCTCGATATGCTTATCATTAATATCCACCCCTTGCAGGCGGTATACTTTTTGCACTTCCTGCAGAAGATAGAGCTGCACACCCCTGATTCCTTTGACCTTAAGAAGATCGTGGGGGTTGATGGAGCCCTCCGTCATCTCCTGGCCGGCTTCGACAAAATCGTTGTCCTTGACCTTTAGCCTGGCGCCGTAGGGAACCTGGTAGGTCTTGACCTCTCCGTGAGTGGATTGGACTTTGATCTCCCTTTTGCTGCGGGCCTCTCTCATCTCCACCTGCCCGGAAATTTCCGCGATGAGGGATTGCCCCTTGGGCTTGCGGGCCTCGAAAAGTTCCTCAACCCGGGGCAAACCCTGGGTAATGTCGTCTCCCGCCACTCCGCCGGTGTGGAAGGTGCGCATGGTCAGCTGGGTTCCCGGTTCGCCGATTGATTGAGCGGCAATGATCCCCACAGCCTCACCGACCTCCACCAGGTTTCCCGTGGCCAGGTTGCGGCCGTAGCATTTAATGCAGACCCCGAAGCGGGATTTACAGGTCAAAACGGAACGGATACTGACCTCCCCGATACCGGAAGCAACAATTTTCTGGGCAGCCTCCTCGTCGATCAACTCGTCTTCCCGGACCAGGACCTCGCCGGTTTCCGGGTGCAAAATATCTTCCAGGGCAAAGCGGCCGACGATACGCTCGCCGAAATTTTCGATAATATCATCGCTCACATCGCTGTCCCTCAGCTCGCTGACCGTAATGCCCTGCATCGTTCCGCAGTCCACATCCCTGACGATCACATCCTGGGCCACATCGACCAGACGCCGGGTCAGATAGCCTGAGTCAGCCGTTTTGAGAGCCGTATCAGCTAAACCCTTGCGGGCGCCGTGGGTGGAGATAAAATACTCCAAAACCGTCAGCCCTTCCCGGAAGTTGGCTTTAATGGGCAGGTCGATAATTCTACCCGTCGGGTCAGCCATGAGGCCGCGTATTCCTGCCAGCTGTGTGATCTGGGATTCGTTACCCCGGGCGCCCGACTGGGACATCATATAGATAGGGTTAAATCTGTCAAACCCGCTCATCAGGTCCGATGAGATTATATCTTTGGCTTCCTGCCAGATGGAGATGACCCTGTCATAGCGCTCCTCGGCAGTGATAAAGCCCCTGCTGTACTGCTTTTCTATCTCTTCCACCTGCCGGTCCGCATCCGAAAGGACAGCATTTTTGGTTTCCGGGACGACGATATCATCGATCCCGATGGTTACACCGGCAACGGTGGCATAGGTAAAACCTAGTTTTTTTATATCATCGAGTATTTCCGCTGTCCTGGTATTGCCATACTTGCGATAGCAAAGGGCAATGAGCTGGCCCATAAAATTCTTCTTGATCGGCTTGTTGGCAGCAAGCTGGGACAACCGATTCCAGAGCACAGTTGGGCTGCACTCCTGACGAAAGGCAAAATAGCCGTCCTGCAGAGGTTTTTCCATATCGGCATGATTGATATAGGGAAAATCCTGCGGAAAGATATCATTAAAAATCTGTTTGCCGGGAGTCGTAATGATATATTTCTTTTCCTTTTTGTCCGGGTAAAGATTATTCTTCGTGGTATCGGTTATATCTATAACCACCCGTGCATGAAGGTCGATATACCCCTGGTAATAGGCCAGCATGGCCTCATAGGGGCTCAGGTAAAGTTTACCCTCGCCCTTTGCTCCAACCTTTTCGATGGTCAGGTAGTAAATCCCCAGAACCATATCCTGGGTTGGAGTGACGACGGGATTTCCGTCCTTGGGGTTCAGCAGGTTGGTGGCAGAGAGCATTAAAATGCGCGCTTCGGCCTGGGCCTCTGCCGAAAGGGGCACGTGCACAGCCATCTGGTCCCCATCAAAATCTGCGTTATAAGCCGCACAAACCAGCGGATGGATCTTGATCGCTTTCCCCTCCACGAGAACGGGCTCGAAAGCCTGAATACCCAGTCGGTGCAGGGTCGGGGCACGGTTGAGGAGAACGGGGTGATCCTTGATCACTTCCTCCACCACATCCCAGACCTCAGAGCGAACCTTTTCCACCATGCGCTTGGCGCTTTTGATGTTATGGGCATGGCCATCCTTGACCAGCTTGCGCATGACAAAGGGTTTAAATAGCTCCAGGGCCATTTCCTTGGGCAGACCGCACTGATACAGCTTCAGCTCCGGCCCTACCACGATAACGGAACGCCCGGAGTAATCCACCCTCTTGCCCAGGAGATTCTGGCGGAACCTTCCCTGCTTCCCTTTGAGCATATCGCTGAGGGATTTGAGCGGGCGGTTGCCCGGGCCTGTAACAGGCCGGCCCCTTCTGCCGTTATCGATCAGCGCATCGACCGCTTCCTGCAGCATGCGCTTTTCATTGCGGACGATGATATCGGGCGCCCCCAGATCGAGCAGCCTTTTGAGGCGATTGTTGCGGTTGATCACCCGGCGGTACAGATCGTTCAGATCGGAGGTGGCAAAACGGCCGCCGTCCAATTGCACCATGGGACGCAGATCCGGAGGGATAACCGGAACGACGTCCATGATCATCCACGAGGGCAGATTCCCCGATTTCCGGAAGGCTTCCACGACCTCCAGACGCCTGATGGCACGCACTTTTTTCTGTCCGCTGCTCACTTTTATTTCTGTGCGCAGGGTATCGACATGCTCTTCCAGGTCAATCTCATCCAATAATTTTTTAACAGCCTCCGCACCCATTTCTGCCTTGAATCCTTTGCCGGAGACAAAGAGGGCATCGTACTTTTCCCGGTAATCCCTGTACTCCGCCTCGGTGAGCAGCTGCTTCTTGCTGAGGTATGTTTCACCGGGATCGATGACCACATAAGCAGCAAAATAAAGAACCTTTTCCAAAGACCGGGGCGACATATCCAAGAGCAGCCCCATGCGGCTGGGAATCCCCTTAAAATACCAAATATGGGATACCGGCGCTGCCAGTTCGATATGCCCCATTCTTTCCCGACGAACCTTGGCCCTCGTCACCTCTACACCGCAGCGATCGCAAACAATACCCTTGTAACGGACCCGCTTGTATTTTCCGCAGTGGCATTCCCAATCTTTTTGAGGGCCAAAAATCTTTTCGCAAAACAGGCCTTCTCTTTCCGGTTTCAAAGTACGGTAATTGATCGTCTCGGGTTTCTTTACTTCCCCCCGGGACCAGGCCCTGATCTGTTCCGGTGAAGCCAGGCTAATCTGTAGTGCGTCAAAATTGTTGACATCCAACAAGGGCTATTACCCCCTTCCAAATATTTGTTGGTGCCTACAGCAAATCATCCTCTTCTATTTCCATACCGTCAGGCTGCAGTGATCTTTTGATCTCTTTTTCCTCTGCGCCAAAGAGATCGTCCTCTGTTTCTTCGCTATCGGCCGTAACCATGATCCCATCCTGTTCATCATCATCGAAGATAAGATCCTCTTCCAGATCGCTGTCCTGAACGGCCTCTTGTTCCTCCTTCTCGATCCCCTCCATGTTGACATCCAGCAAATAATCGCTGTCCTCCTCATCTTCACGGATGGTTACCTCGCCCTCTTCTTCGCTTAAGACCTTGACATTGAGCCCCAGGCTTTGCAGTTCCTTGACCAGCACCTTAAATGATTCAGGAACGCCGGGCTCGGGTATATTGTCCCCCTTGACGATAGCCTCGTAAGTTTTGACCCGGCCGACGACATCATCGGATTTAACCGTGAGGATTTCCTGCAGCATATAGGCGGCCCCATACGCTTCCAGGGCCCACACCTCCATCTCCCCAAACCTCTGACCGCCAAATTGTGCCTTGCCGCCCAGGGGCTGCTGTGTTACCAGGGAATATGGCCCGGTGGAGCGGGCGTGGATTTTGTCATCGACCAGGTGGGCCAGTTTCAACATATAAATATAACCGACGGTGATTTTATTTTCAAAGGTTTCGCCGGTGCGCCCGTCTCTGAGAGTGGTCTTTCCGTTTAAAGAAAGGGAGGCTTCTCCAAAGGCATCAAAGATATCTTCTTCCTGGGCCCCATCAAAAACAGAGGAGGCAACATGGATCCCCAGCGTTTTCGCCGCCCATCCCAGGTGGGTTTCCAACACCTGCCCGATATTCATACGGGAAGGAACGCCCAGCGGGTTGAGCAGAATGTCAAC
>CAZAQM010000075.1:0-9558 GCA_964487385.1 uncultured Dethiobacter sp. | reverse complement strand
ATAATTCTGGCGGTTCTCATGATCGTCCTGCCGCTTACACTGTCTTTCAGGGTAATAAAACTAAGCTTTAGCTCCTCCGCTTCTCCCGGGGAGTCCTGGGCCGAAAGAATATTGCCGCCACAAGCCGGGAAAAGTACTAGCAGCAGGAGAAATAAAATTGCTAACAGAACAGTGCGTTTTTTCACGGAAAATACCTCCCGTTTGACAAAAATATTATTATATCAAACTTACATTTGACTATTCTTCTGACTATTCTTCGTCCCTCCCGCCCCGGCCGCGATCCTTTCCCGACAGTTTCAACATGATTTTCTCTGCGGTTTCGCCGAATACCTCTGCCAGGCCGAGGGCAATAAAACCGGAAATAATGATGGCATCAAAAACACCGGCGCCGCCGATTACACCCGATGGAGCCGCGCCGGCGGCGATGTTTTCAATCTGGGCAATACCATCATTGAGAATGAGGGCCATTGTTCCGGCAATAAAGGCTCCTCTGCGGCTTCGCCCGGCTAGGTAGCCAACCAGTCCGGCAATTAGGGCCACCAGGTAAAGGGGATCCAAAAAGAAGTTGTAGGTGGGTTCAAAAGGCATTATTTTAAAGACTAGATAAACGATTGCTGTAGTGATCAGCACAGCTAAAAGGGATCTGTTTACTTCTTTTCTTTCTGCCTTGCTCCACAGATAGCCCACCAGAACCAGAGGGACGATCGCACCCCCGATGTTGATGCCGAGATTGCCTCCCAGGGGAATATCCGGCAGAAAACCGCCGATAATGATCGCCAGAAGGAATAAAAGCGCAGCCCGATCGCTGAGACGCAGCCGGTCCAGCGCCCGTTGGGCAAAGCCCAGGTAGACGAGGATAGCGGCAGCTGTAAGAATAACAATACCGGTATTCATCATTACTGCTCCTTCCAAATTTAGCTTATCCCGTCTTAGAATAACCCCGTTTCAGCAAATTTATTCGATTTATCTCTTTGCCCCAAGAATAAAAAAAACTGCCGAATTAAAAATCGGCAGCTGAAATTAAGTAAACCCCCTGAGTGATTTTCCTGTTATTTTTCCTTGTTAAAGAGATCGCCAAAAACGTCGCCAAGGGTCACATTACCTTCTGTTCCGTTGTCTTTTTGTGAAGCATGGGAGGAAAAATCCCTTGGTGCGGGACGGGCTTCTTTGATACTTAAGCTGATTCTCTTGCTTTCCAGGTTTATATCCAAAATTTTGGCTTCTATTTCTTCCCCTTCCTGCAAAATCTCGGAAGGATGTTTAACATGAAAATCAGCCATTTGAGAGATATGGACGAGGCCTTCCACCCCGGGGGTCAGCTCCACGAAGGCGCCGAAGGTAACGATTCTCGTCACTTTGCCCGTAACTATTTCGTTTACCGCAAAATTTTCTTCGACCAGGGACCATGGATTAGGCAAAGCTTGTCTGATGCTCAGGCTGATTTTTTCCTTTTCCGGGATTACTTCCAAAATTTTAACCTGAACCTCTTCTCCTACCTTGAGCACATCCCTGGGGTGTCCCACCCTCTGCCAGGAAACTTCGGAGATGTGGACCAAACCATCGATGCCCCCCACATCGACAAAGGCGCCAAAATCCGTCAGGCGCTTTACCGTTCCGGTAATAACGCTGCCTTCCTGCAAGTTGGCAATGGTCTCCTTCTTAATCTTTTCTATTTCTTCTTCAATGGTATGTTTTCGGGACAGGATTACCTTATCCCTCTCCCAGTTCAGCTCGATAATTTTAAAAGAAAAATCCTGGCCTAAAAATTTGTGGAAATCGGGAATATAGCGCACATCCACCAGCGAACCGGGCATAAAGCCTTCTATTCCGCTGCCAAGGTTGATAATAATGCCTGCGGGGACCACCTCTTTGACGCCCCCCTGCATATTTTTACCGTTCTCCAATGCATCTTCAAGTTCTTTCCAGCGCCTTTCCCTCTCCAAACGTTTGGCGGAAACGACAATATTATCGTCCTGCTCATTTATCTTTAAAATTAACAGATCGATGCTCTCCCCCAGGGAAAACTTATCCTGTAAAGTTGCCCCCTCTTCCAGAAATATCTCCCCCCTGGGAAGTAAAGCTTCCGCTTTAGAGCCGATATCGACAAGAATCTGATCATCCTCCACGAGAACGACCTTTCCGTTGACGACATCCCCAACACGGTAGTTCCTTATTTCTGTTTTTTCGGGACTTTGCTCCTCAGTCTTTGCTTCTAAATTCCCATTTTCCATTTTCACCAAAACCTCCTTTATCGTCCACTCCGGGGTCGAAGCGCCTGCCGTAACCCCAACAGTTTGAACCCCTGCAAACCACTCCGGTAAAATATCACCGGCGCCGGATATTTGGTATGTTTCTGTTTTCTCTGTACATACCTGTGTTAACTTGGAAGTATTCGAACTCCTTTGGTCGCCTATGACCAGCATCAGGTCTACTTTTGAGGAAAGTTCCCGGGCTTTTTCCTGCCTTAGCTTCGTGGCATGGCAAATCGTATTGATAACTTCCAGATGCGGATAAAAGCTCCTAAGTTTTTGGGCAAGATCAGAAAAATTGTTTTCTCTTTGGGTGGTCTGGGAAAGCAAAAGAATATTGCCGGACAGATCGTGTTCCTTTAGTATATCCGTTATCTGCCCTATATCCACCGGCTCAATGACAAGGGCCCTGTTTCCGGACCAGCCAAATAACGCTTCTACCTCAGGGTGAGCCCGATCGCCAAAAATAAGGATCTTATAGCCCTTTTGTGAATAAAGGCGGACGATTTGCTGGACCTTGCTCACATATGGACAGGTTGCATCGATGATGGCAATCTTGTCGTTGTTTTGCAAAAGCTGCAGAGTGGCCGGATCAACCCCATGAGCGCGTATAACGACACTGCCCTGTCCCAGCTCCCCTTGTCCTTCGATGATCCCGACCTTCCTGGCAGCAAGGTAGTCGGCCACCTCTTTATTATGCACCAGGGGCCCGAAAGTGTTGACTTCTTTTCCCCCGGCAACCTCGTCGAGGGTTAATTTCAGGGCCCGCTCCACGCCCTTGCAAAAGCCTGCATGTTCTGCCAGGAAAACTTGCAAATAAAAACCTCCTTACAGACCAGACCATAACCCGTTCATTTCCTCAAAAATTTCCGAACTGGCCTTTTCCAGGATTTTCTTCCCTATTTTGCCCTCATCATGAAAATATAACAATGAGCCAACTTTTATCCTAACCGGCCCGAAAAGCTTTTCCGGCCATTTGATGACCACGGGTAAAACCGGCCTGTTGCTCTTGAGGGCCAGATATGCGGGCCCGTGAAAAAAATTGCCCAGCTTTCCGCTTCTAATTCTTGTCCCTTCGGGGAAGAGGCCGATAATCTGCCCATTTTTCAACAGGTCAAGGGCATGGGTAAGTGAACGCTTATCAACGGTACCCCTTCTGACAGGGAAAGCTCCCAGTGCCGGAA
Organism: uncultured Dethiobacter sp.; assembly: GCA_964487385.1. Lineage (GTDB taxonomy): Bacteria > Bacillota > Dethiobacteria > DTU022 > UBA8154 > DUNV01. Next base: position 6,125 of record CAZAQM010000075.1, on the reverse strand, counting down.
GTGCCCTGCCCAGAATCGGATTTCGAAAGAGTTCTTCTTTGGCCATAAAATATATTTTTCGGCTGGGTATCATGCTTCCTACAAGGGGAGGGTCCAGATTGCTGGTATGGTTTGCACAGAGAATAAAAGATCCCTGGATCGGTATGTTTTCCAGACGTGCTACTCTAAACCCAAAAAAAATTGTTAAATAAAGGCTAAAAAGAAAGCGGACAAAGGTATAAAACATCGATCTAGACCCCGTCGGTTGCGTTATTTTCCCAGCATCCCGCATTATATCTGCTTTTAATATGTTTGAGAATTATTTCCACCACTTCTTCCAGGGTATATGGGGTTGTATCGATAACCTCGGCTCCCGGGGCTATGGTCAGGGGGGAGGCCTCCCGTTCCTGATCGATGCTATCCCTCCTGGCTATCTCTTCCATGACATTATTAAAAGGAAGAACGATTCCCCCCGCTTTCATTTCCTCCCAGCGTCTGCGGGAACGTTCTTCCAGGCTTGCAAAAATAAAAAATTTAAAATCGGCATCTTCCAATACATTCGTCCCGATATCACGGCCTTCCATAACTATGCCGCCGCTGTTTTCCGCCACCTTTTTTTGCAGAAAGACGAGCTCATGCCGCAGTTCCGGCGATTTGGAGACGATGGAAACATGTTTATTAATTTCTGAAGAGCGGATTTCTGAAGTGACATCCCGGCCATCGAGGTAAATGCGGTTGCCGGCTGCCTCATCATAAGTGATTTCCAAATTGCAGCGTCGCGCTGCCTTGGCAAGGAGCGTTCCATCATGGAGGTAAATACCTTCTTTTAGTGCCTTAAGGGTGATCGAACGATACATTGCCCCCGTATCTAAATACTTCAGTCCCAGCCGGCGGGCCACCTCTTTTGCCACGCTGCTTTTACCTGCTCCGGCAGGACCGTCGATGGCAATTTGCACTGGACAACGTCACTCCCTACTCTTACCTGTATTGCTGCTGATGCTCATACCAAATTACGGCAAAAACAAATGACCGGGCGCCAACAAACTACCCAGTCATAATAATATATTATTACTTTCCTTTTGACAAGACCTAAACCTGGCCCTAAGGAATAATCCAGGCCAGAAGTTCCCTTTCGCCAAATGTTACTATTTCATGTCCCGGTAAAGGCTGCGAAAGTTTGCCCCCAACTTCCGTAATTCGCACGACAGCGGGGCTTCCTCCGGCGATGGTTCCGCCTATTTCCAGCATATCACCTGGAGCTACGGCCAGGCTGAGGGGTTCGCCGGCCAGTTCGGCGGAAAACTGGCCGTTCTGTAAAATGGCCAGGTTCTGATCGTTTCCCGGTGGGTAGACTGCTTCGATGACCAAAAAATATTTTTTTTCCCCGGCAATACTCCTGCCGAAGGCCTGCTGGGCATCTTCCGCCAGGGGCTTCCCTTCCAATTGTTCCGTAGCGCTGAAAAAAAGGCGCATGTTTTTCTCTGTCATGAGAGCCTGGACAATAAAAAGGAAGACGATAAGCAGCAGTGCTCCCCGGAAAAGTATCTTTTCCATTCTGTTCACAAATCGCTGCAGCCAGCGATCAAAGTCCATTGAAAAAGCCTCCTTACAAGATAATGATATGCTAAAAAGGAGGCTTTCATACCCGAAGGCCTTAGCGGGTGTTTTCTTTTTGTTTGAGGTAAATTTTTTGCTGCAGCAGTTCATTGGTTTTAAATAAAAGTTTTTCTGTTTCCTTGTTGCTGAGGTTTATATTGCGGGGTTCCAATATCTCGATGCGCCTAAATTCCTCCCGCAGTATAAAGTAAAGTATATCTTCCAGGCAGTCGGCCCGAATGAGCATTTCCAGCGGGGCAAAGGCCACATCCTCATCCAACTCTTCATCGTATATGCTATAGATCTCGCCCAGCTCCAGATCCTCGACGAAAAGGCCCTGCAAGGGAATATTGCGCCACAGCGAAACTTGTTGATCGCGGATCTCCAGGGCTACATCCTCGGTTTTTTTGCCGCCGAAAAATAAGCGGGCCGGCCTGGGCTTTCCTTTATAGTCGAAACGAACTTTAAATTTGAACATGGGACTCGTTTCTGCAGGGTGGCTCTCCTGGGCGCCTTCTTTTCTTTCATTTTTTTCCCAGGAACTTGTTTCCGATTTTAACATATCCTTTTGACTCCTAAGCAATTATAAAATATTTTGTCCTTTTTGAGGTATTTAATTCGGGAAAAAGGGGAACTTTCCTGCATATATCCCAAACTTATTTTTGTGACAGACGGTAAAGCCTGGCGATCTCCTCTTTTTCCAACTGCCGGAAGGAACCCGGCCTTAGCCCCTGCAGATTCAGGAAGGCCAGCGAAACCCTTTTTAAAAAATTGACGGGGTGATCTATAGCCTTGCATATATCCCTTATCTGTCTTTTCTTTCCTTCAGCAAGAATGATTTTCAATTTTGCCCGGGGAGGTTCCGACTTGGTGGCCAACAGCGTTACCCTGACCGGCGAAAAGGTTTTTGCGCCCATGCTGAAGCCCTCCCTGAGAGCTTGCAGCTTGCTTTGGGAGGGGACCCCGCGCACCCAGGCGTGATAGGTTTTGTCTATTTGAAAGCGGGGATGGGTCAGATAATAGGCCAGTTGGCCGTCATTGGTCATGATGAGCAGGCCCTCCGTATGGAGATCGAGCCGGCCAACCGGGAAAAGTCCCTTTTGCAGCTGCGGGGGAAAAAGATCCATGACCGTTGGCCGTCCAAAGGGATCTTTTACCGTTGTGAGATAGCCCCCAGGCTTGTAGAGCAAAAAAGAACGTTTGTTTACCAGCCTGGTTACGGGGATATTATCCACCTCGATTCGGTCCAGCAGGGGATCAACCTTTTTGCCCATCTCCAGGATGATCTCATCGTTAACTCGCACACGTCCATGCTCGATCATTTTTTCGGCGGATCTGCGGGAGGCCAGGCCGGCTGAGGCAAGGAATTTTTGCAGGCGTATGGTAACATTTGTTTGCGGCATGATCTTATTATACTCTTTTAGGGGAAAAATACCAGCCTGCTGATGAAAATGGCCACGAGGATGCCGACCGCATCGGCAAAAAGGCCTACTATGAGGGCATGGCGGGTCTTTTTAATCCCTACGGCTCCAAAATACACTGCCAGAACAAAAAAAGTCGTATCGGTGCTGCCCTGCATGGTGGCTGCCATGCGCCCCAGCAGCGAATCGGGGCCATTGGTTTGCATAATTTCCGAGGTGATGGCCAGGGCGCTGCTTCCGGAAACAGGGCGCATGATGGCCAGAGGCAGAACCTCCAGAGGGATTCCCAATAGCTTTAGCAAAGGCGCCAGTGCATTTCCCAACAGTTCCATGGCGCCGCTATCCCTGAACAACCCGATGGCAACGATCATCCCCACCAAAAAAGGGATGAGCCTTACCGACATGGCAAAACCTTCCTGGGCCCCCTCTACAAACGTATCGAAAACCTTGACGCCCCGCAGATAGGCATAAAAGATAGCCGAAAAAATCAAACAGGGAACAGCCCATGTGGAGATATCGCTCAAAAGATTATAAAGTTGCACAGCTTGCCCCTCTTTAAGAATTTCACATGCTGCCTGCAGCTATTTATTTTTTAGACGGTTATAAAGGCGAAAGAAGCGATCGAGGAGTATGGCCGCAGTCGTGGCGGACAGTGAGGCAACAAATGTCGTACCGATTATATCCGTTGGGTTTTGTGCACCCGTTGCGGCGCGAAGCGCAATGACAGTGGTGGGAATGAGGGTCAGCCCGGCAGTGTTTATGGCCAGAAAAGTGCACATATCATCGGTGGCCGTATCGGGCCGGGTATTTATTTTTTGCATCTCCTCCATAGCCTTGATGCCAAATGGGGTTGCGGCATTGCCCATGCCAAGAAAATTGGTGCTCATATTCATCAGCATGGCATTCATGGCCCGGCCCCCCGGGGGAACGCCGGGAAAGAGCCAGCGTGCCAGGGGTTTCAAAAAAAAGATGATGATATCGATAAAGCCGGATCTTTCTATGACTTTCATTATGCCCAGCCAGAAAGCCATAATGCTGATGAGGCCCAGGGCAATGATAACAGCCTGTTCGGCGGAGGAAAAAATGCTTTGTGTAATGATATCGCTGCGGCCATTGACCCCGGCAACAAAAATAGCAATGAGGATCATCCCCGCCCAGAGCAGGTTTACCATTTTCTATCCTTTCCCAAACCTTTTTGTAAGTTTCCCCCAAATACTAATCTTTTTAATCCCGCTTCCAGCCAGCAGATCGACCACGCCAACGAGATCCCCATCATAATAGACCTCTAGCTCCCCAATCCTTTCATCTTCCCTTATGGGTGCCTTCAAGGGTTCCTGAACATGGAAACGATAGGTTATTTTTTTCGCCTCTTCCTCATTGGCCAGCGGGTAATAAAAGGACGATCCGGCCAGTGCCTCTACCTTTCCGCTTACTCCCTCCACAACGGCAATGGACTTTAAATACTGATCTGCCTTGACCAGGAGATGGGATGAAAAGCAATCGAAGCCATAATCAAACAATGCCGTCGTGTCTTCCCACATCTGGGGGGCATTGAGGACAATGACAATGAGCCTCCGGCCATCCCTCATGGCCGAACCGGCAAAGCACCTGCCGGCCGGCGTCGTCCAACCCGTTTTAATCCCTTCCGCCCCGGGATAGAGTTCCAACAGCTTGTTTTGGTTATAGAGATGCCGATCCCAGGGATGGCCGGGCCAGGAAATTGTTACCTGCGGCGCGGCGGTAATTTTTTGAAATTCTTTTATTCCCATGGCATGAGCGGCAATGACAGCCAGATCATAGGCCGTGGTGTAGTGTTCCGGATGATGCAGGCCATGGGGATTGCGAAAAGATGTGTTGCGGGCCCCCAGTTCCCCGGCCCTCTGCGTCATGGCTTCGGCAAATGATTCCAGGTTGCCGCTGATCTGCTCGGCAATAGCCGCGGCGGCATCGTTGCCCGATCGGAGCATTAGACCGTAGAGCAGTTCCTCCAGGGTTTTCCTCTCGCCTTCCTCCAGCCAGATGGAGGAACCTCCCACAGCTGCAGCCCTGGCACTCGTAACCGTTTCCTCCTGCAGGTTTCCCTTTTCCAGCGCCAGGATGGCCGTCATAATTTTTGTCGTGCTGGCCATGGGTTTTTGCAGATGAGGGTTTTTGGCATAAAGAATCCTTCCGCTGTTCCAGTCCAGCAGAACCGCTGCTTCAGCCGAAACCTGCATCTGCTGGGCAGAGGCCGTACCGGAAAAGAAAATGGAAAATATAAAGGTGAGCAAAAAAAACCATAGCGAAAATCTTTTCAATGCCCCGCCTCCTTAAAACAATTTATTCCGGTGGATGTCCATTTATGAACAAAAGAAACGGTTTTCATCCGAGGGATTAAAAACCGCTTTTGGCAAAAAGAGAGAAGGAAAAAGTCGTTGTTCAGGATTTTTTCGCCTCCGGCTCTTTGCAGATTATATCCTTGATCTGCTGAACAATCTGCGGGGTAAGATCGACGATCCGATCCAGAATTGCATTTCTATCCACAGGCAAAAGGCGGATTTCTTCCAGCCCTGTCACGAGAAAGGCAACGGGTTGAATGGAAACCCCTCCGCCGCTGCCCCCTCCGAAAGGAAAAGCCCCCTCTCCGTTACTCCCGGCAGGCCTGTTGCTGGCGCCTTCCGAATCAAATTCGGTCCCCCCGGCCACAAAACCAAAAGTTACCTTGGAAACAGGGATAATAATGTGCCCGTCGGGAGTTTCCACGGCATCCCCAACTACCTTATTAACATCCACCATTTCCTTCAAGTTCTCCATGGCAGTTTTCATGAGGCCCTGGATTGGATGCTCCGGCATTTTTTAACCACCTCCCCGCTAATAAATATGCCATCAGGCAGATGCCCATATACAATAACCGTGCGACGCTGATTTTAAAGGCAAGGTACAGATCAAAGGAGAAAATCCTGGCTGCAAAGGATGGATAAACAAAAATACCGGGGCGTCTTTCAAAGAGGTAATGTGTTTGCAGATAACGGCTCAAAAGTCCCGATGCTCCAAGCAGACTGCCGGCAAGAAGTGCGGTATCGAACGGATCGCCAGTGCCGATCTTTATCTTCAGCGTTAAGAATCTCCAGGTCAGGGCCTTTAGCTGCC
>CAZAQM010000074.1:4724-9559 GCA_964487385.1 uncultured Dethiobacter sp. | reverse complement strand
ACAGCGAAGGGGACTGGTCCAAAGCGGCCAACGCCTTTTCCAAGCTGATCGATCAGGATGGCGTCAACGTAATCGTCGGTGCCGTCTTAAGTTCGGAAACTGCTGCCGGCGGCCCCATTGCCATGGATGGCAAAGTACCAAGTATTTCTCCATCCTCTACGGCTACCGGCCTGACAGAAGGCAATCCCTATCTTTTCCGCAACTGTCTTTCCGATGAGGTTCAGGCTTCCCAGCTGGCAGAGTACGCAGTTGCAGAGCTGGGCCTAAAGCATTTCGCTATTCTTTATACAAATAATGATTATGGCGTAGCCCTGAAAGATGCCTTTGAAGCAACCGCCAGGGAAAAAGCTGAAGTTGTTGCTGTAGAGGCTTTTATGGACGGTGACGAGCATTTCCGTCCCCAATTGACTTCCATCAAGCAAAAAAATCCGGATGCTATCTTTGTAGCCGGCTACTATACCGAAGCAGGCAAGATTGCGCAGCAAGCCGCCGAGCAGGGCCTTTCGGTGCAGATCCTCGGCGCAGATGGATTCTATTCACCCGTGCTAGTGGAAATTGGCGAGAATGCTGTTGAAGGAGCCATCTTTACCGCCGGTTTCTTCTCGGCCGACCCCAACCCAGTCGTGCAATCTTTCATGGCAAGGTATATGAAACAATTTAATGAGGAGCCCGATATGTTTGCCGCCCAGGCCTATGATGCTGCCCGCATTGTCATCGAGGCCATAAAGAAAAATGGGACAGACCGTGAAGCTATCCGGGAGGGTATTGCCCAGACTAAGGGTTTTCCAGGAATCACCGGACTGACGAGTATTGACGAAGAAGGCGACACCATCAAGGATGTTTTAATTCTCCAGGTGGAAAATGGCGTCTTCCAGCGGCTGCGCTAATAAGTAATCGGGAAAAAGGGGCAGGCAGGAAGGCAGCCGTCGACCAGGTCCCCTGCCCCCTTTTTCCATCAAGATAATGCATGAAGATATAGAGGTGGAGCAATGTTTATACAACAGCTCGTCAACGGCCTTATTTTAGGGAGCATTTACTCTCTTATCGCCCTTGGATATACGATGGTTTATGGTATTATTATGCTGATAAATTTCGCCCACGGTGAAATTTATATGTTTGGGGCTTTTGCAGGGATGATCCTCGTTGCCTTTTACAATGTCCCTTTTTTCCTGGCGTTTTTACTGGCCATGGCTTTTTCCGGGCTCGTTGGCCTGACGATAGAATATCTAGCCTACCGCCCTTTGCGCCGTTCCTCCCGGCTGGCAGCCCTAATCAGTGCTATCGGGGCCTCCATTTTCCTGCAGAATGCGGCGCTGCTGGTCATGGGCGCCCGCCCTTATACCTTTCCAAATCCTATCACCCCGAAAATTTATCAGACTTCGCTGCTATCCATCTCCAAAATGGAATTATTCATTTTAGCTATTTCTTTCCTCTTGATGTTTGGTCTGACCTTTTTTATTCAAAAAACAAAAATCGGCAAGGCAATGCGTGCTGCCGCCCAGGACAAGGATACGGCCAGTCTTATGGGGATTAATGTTAACCTGATCATCTCCGTCACCTTTTTTATCGGATCGGCCCTGGGGGCTGCAGCCGGGGTCATGGTAGGAATTTATTTCCGTACAGTAACGCCGATGATGGGCCTCATGCCGGGCCTGAAGGGTTTTGTGGCAGCGGTATTAGGAGGAATCGGAAGAATTCCCGGGGCCATGCTCGGAGGGCTTTTGCTCGGCGTCGCCGAAGTTATGGCCGCTGCTTATATTTCTTCACAGTATCGCGATGCCGCTGCTTTTGCCATCCTTATTCTCGTCCTGTTTTTCAAGCCGGCCGGCCTCCTGGGGAGCTTTACCCAGGAAAAAGTTTAAGTTCCTTTATTGTTTCCAATCAGAACAGCGTATTTGTTGCCGATACTAAGATAAAGTAGGTGGGAAAGCAGTTGATTAGTGCTTACTATTTACAGATAATAATTTTAGTGGGAATCAATATTATTATGGCCGCCAGCCTTAACCTCATCGTTGGCTATACCGGCCAGTTATCCATTGGGCACGCTGCCTTTATGAGCCTGGGCGCCTACGTTTCAGCCATAGCCACCCTGAATCTGGGACTGCCCTTTATCGCCTCCTTATTCCTCGGCGCCCTGGTTGCCGGTTTCTTTGGCATCCTCATCGGCATTCCCACTTTGCGCCTCAAGGGTGATTACTTGGCCATTGCCACCCTCGGTTTGGGTGAAATTATCAGGATTATTTTTCTGAATATGAAGATTACCGGCGGGGCCGTGGGGCTGCGGGGCATTCCCAAACAAACAACCCTTCTGTGGGTAATAGCAGCCGCCCTTTTTACGCTGTTCATTTTGCAGCGCATTTTGAATTCCCGGGTTGGGCGGGCGCTGATTGCCATCAGAGAAGATGAGACTGCTGCAGAATCCATGGGCATTAACGCCACATACTATAAGACCCTTGCCTTTGGGGTAGGCGCTTTTTTTGCCGGCTTGGGCGGGGGGCTCTTTGCCCATTATTTCCGCTATATCCATCCAAACGTCTTTGGCTTCATGCGTTCCATCGAACACTTATGCATGGTGGTCCTTGGTGGGCTGGGCAATATGTGGGGAGCCATGCTTGGGGCGGCAGCCCTGACCGCCATCCCCGAACTGCTCAGAGCCGGGGCCGAATACCGCCTGCTCGTCTACGGCGCCCTCCTGGTCCTGATGATGCGGGCCAGGCCCCAAGGATTGCTGGGTGATAGCGGACAAACAGGTAACCCCCTGCTGAAAAAACCTAAATTTCTTCAAAGCAGGACGAAAGTGCTAAAATAAAGGGGTTGTTTTGCCATGTCCTATGATCAAAATGATGTAATTCTGCATATTGATGAAGTCAGCCGCCATTTCGGCGGCCTGAAAGCAGTGGATAGCGTTCATCTCGATATCCATAAAAAAGAGATCGTCGGGCTGATTGGCCCAAACGGTGCGGGGAAAACCACGCTTTTCAATCTGATCACGGGCCATTATGAACCTACGGAGGGTTCCCTTTCTTTTCTAAATGAGAAGATCAGCGGGCTCAAACCTTATAAAATTACCGAAAAAGGCATCGCCCGCACTTTTCAGAACATCCGCCTTTTCGGCATGATGAGCGTGCTGGAAAATGTTCTTTTGGGGATGCATGTACGCCTGCACGGGGGACTCGTCTCCGCTATTTTATGCCTGCCAGGGGAAAAGAATGAGGAAGCAGAGGCCAGGGAAAAAGCCCGCGGCTTGCTCTCTTTCGTTGGCCTCGGCATTAAAGAAAAAGAAAAAGCCCGCAACCTTTCATACGGTGAACAACGCCTGCTGGAAATTGCCCGGGCCCTGGCAACTGAACCGGAGCTTTTATTGCTCGACGAGCCTGCGGCCGGCATGAATCCCCAGGAAACAAGAGCATTGATGAAACTCATCTCCCGCATTCGCGATGAGATGGATAAAACCATATTGCTCATCGAACACGATATGAAAGTAGTCATGGGCATCTCCGAAAAAGTGGCCGTGCTCGATTATGGCAAGAAAATTGCTGAGGGAAAACCACAGGAAATCCAACGGAATAAGGCGGTCATCCGCGCCTATCTGGGAGATGCGGATTTGCTATAAACTTGCGTATATAAACAACCCGGAGAGGGGACTAAGGGCTTGCTAAAAGTTGAAGGAATATCCACATATTATGGCAATATCCAGGCACTGAAAGAGATAGATTTGGAAGTAAAAGAGGGGGAAATAGTCACGCTCATCGGCTCCAACGGGGCCGGTAAAACAACCACCCTGCTGACAATTTCCGGCCTTTTAAGGCCGGCCCGGGGAAAGGTTGCTTTTTATGATCGAACTATCACCGGGGTCCCCCCACACACCATCGTCAAGCTGGGTATCTCCCATGTCCCCGAAGGCAGGCGCATCTTTCCCCAGATGACGCTCATGGAGAATCTGGAAATGGGTGCCTTCGCCAGAACGGACAAGAATGCCATTAAAGACGATCTGGAAATGGTATTCGACACTTTTCCCCAGCTGAGGGGGCGGGAAAAACAACTGGCCGGAACGCTGAGCGGCGGCGAACAGCAGATGCTGGCCATGGGGCGGGCCCTGATGTCCAAACCAAAGCTTTTGCTTCTCGATGAGCCCTCCATGGGCCTGGCCCCCATGATCGTCAGGGAAATCTTTCAGATCATCGAATCGATCAACAGCCAGGGCACAACCATACTCCTCGTGGAGCAAAATGCCCAGATGGCGCTGAAAACAGCTAACCGGGGTTATGTTTTGGAAACGGGCAAAATCGTTTTGCAGGATAATGCCTCGGCCCTTCTGGAAAATGACAGCGTCAGAAAATCTTATTTGGGCGAAGAATAACGAAACAACCCAGAAATGGCTGAAGGAGCTTCTCAGGTATATTCAGGTGTACACCGCTTGAAACTCCTTCCAGCCTTATGAAAAATCTATTGAATTATCTTATCCAGTTAACAATCGCTGCTGCAGGATCCGCAGCAATCCGAACCGGGCCCTTCCTTCCTGATGGAAAAACCTCTTTGCGGGGCAAGATGAAAATCGATGGTCACATCATTTACCTGGGGAGCGACATTATTGTCATAAATAAAAGAAACTCCATCGTTTTCCTCCAGATGATCCTGATCCTGAACCGACTCCTCCAGAGCCAGTGCAAAACTTGGACCACCTCAGCCCATACCGTTAATTAAAATACGAATATAGCTTTTTTCCTTCCCAACCTGGTTTAAAAATGATTTAAATTCCTCTACCGCTGCCGGTGTTACTGTCAGCATAAAATGACCAATCCTTTCTATTAGTTAGTAGTGCTTTTGCCTTGCCT
>CAZAQM010000074.1:0-4624 GCA_964487385.1 uncultured Dethiobacter sp. | reverse complement strand
AGCTGATAATGCTGTACAAAGCCTCGATTTCCTCCGGATGAGCAGTTTCGAGGCCATCCCTCAGGTTTGATAATGTATTGTAATCGAGGGAGCCCGGATAGGAGCCCAGTATCCTGCGGTACACAGCCCGGCTTGCTGTGGATTCATGATTTTGTTTTACAAAACTGATTATTTGCTCTACCATGTTTTCCTGTTCCATTGCAGCCTCCAAAATGGTTTTTTTGTACCAGTTAGTTTATTTGATTTTCTTAAAAAATATTCCTCATGCTCAGATTCTCTCTCTCCTGGATTCTTTCCACCAATCTTCTGGAGACGTTAATCTCCACGAAGGCATCCTCCTGCTGGCGTTGCCGGACAAAACCGTCAATCCGCGTAATAGTCTGATCGAGTTGATCAAGCTCGCGGTGATCCATTAAGGGCGTCCACCAGGCATCAGCTTTTTTCCAGTTCTTATCCAGTTGTTGCAGGTCTAGTGACGCCTTTTCCCATTCCTCCTCCTCTACCGCCGTCTTTAACTGTTCAAGGCTGGCATAGAGGCCCTGGGATAAATCTTCCGTCAGCTTATACATATAGATGGAAAAACCCAAAATTATGGCCAACAGGACGATTATACCGATAAACAAGCCCCGCATTCGTCTTCACCTCGTTTGCTTATTTTGCCGCTTTGCTCTTTTCCTGATAATATAAATTGCCGGATGTATCGATGCTGGCCAGCAAAACATCCCTATAATCATTGATGCCGAATTTGGCAAGCTCCCCGGAAAGCCACTCTTCGGTTAAACCGATCCGCTGCAAATTGCCGCGGTCAACCCGCCCGTCAATGATCAGGCTCTGGCTGATGCCCTCATACTTTGTCGGTATATTTAAATCTTCCGGGGTGACGGGCCTTTTTTGTGATTTGGGTATGACGCTGAGCTGCCCGTTGCTTTCCATAACCGCAAATTCAACATCGGCTAAATTGTAAAAACCCGCCAGCCGAAGCTGTTCTGACAAATCATTGAGGTTGACGCGAATCTTCGTCAGCTCCTGTTCGACGATCTTCCCATTTTCCACCAGTATACTCGGCTTTCCACATAGAAAGCCCCGCACACTGTTAACCCTCATCGATAGCATGGAAACGAGAACCTGGGCGCTGAGCAGCAGCAAAATCGGTATGATGCTATTGATGAGCGGAATGCTGACATCTTCCATGGGAATGGCTGCCAGAGCAGAGATCATGATGGCAATGGTCACCTCATAGGGCTGGAGCTGCCCAATCTGACGCTTGCCTGTAAGGCGCATAGTGGCAAAAACCAGTAAATACAGGATGATCGTCCTGGCAATTACGGTAAACAAAAAATAAATTCCTCCTTTTATAACCAATCGATCCGGGCTCCTCCTTAGCATACCAAAACAATACATTTTAATTCCTCATCCCAATTTTAGGTGGAAATTTTCGGACCTTTCAGCTGGTATAAAGGGCATGTTTTCAGGAAAAATAGGTGCAGATGAAAAAAGGAGAGTGTTGTCTTGGCGACGACCTTAATTATAGGCGGCGGAACAGGCGGGGTTGTTGCGGCCAACGTGCTGCGGAGGGCTCAAGGCGGAAGGCATCGGATTGTTCTGCTCGATCGCAAAGAAAATTATATTTATGCCAGTTCATTCCCGCTGCTGATCATTGGCAGAAGAAAACCCCGCCAGATTATCAGAAACCTGGCGGGGCTGCAAAAAAAGGGCATTGAATTCATCAAAACCGAGGTCGTTGCCGTAAAACCCCAGGAGTTTAAGGTGCAAACGGAGAGCGGGACGCTGCAATATGATTATTTAATCATCTCCCCCGGGGCGGAGCATCATGCGGAAGCAGTTCCCGGTTTCCGGGAGACCGCCTACAATGTTTACAATTTGGGGAGCAACATTACCCTGCAGGATCGGCTTAAAAAATTTCGGGGCGGTAAAATAGTTGTTTTCATCTCCAGCCTGCCTGTTGCCTGCCCCCTGGCGCCCTATGAAATGTGCTTTCTTCTAGATGATCATTTTCGCCGCAGGGGGCTGCGGGAAAAAATAAAGCTGTCCATGGTTACACCGGAGCCCTATCCTCAACCCCTGGCGCCTCCATTCGTAGGCGAAGGCATGAGAAAGATGATGGAAAAGCGGCAGATAGCGCTCTATACCGGGGCAAAAGTCCTCTTTTTGGACAAAGATAGCAGGATGCTGCAGCTGGATCAGGGGATTAGACTGGAAGCGGATCTTTTCCTGGGCATCCCCCCCCATTGGGGTCCTTCTTTCCTGGCCGGCTCAGGTCTTCTCGATCAGGGCGGCTGGATAGAAGTCGATCCTCATAATCTGCAAACACGCAATAAGCGCATTTATGGCCTCGGCGATGCCACATCAATCAAACTTCCCGTTTCCCAGGCTTTGGCCCCAAAGGCCGGCGTCTTTGCCCATTTTCAGGCCGAGGTCGTCGCCCGAAACCTTGCCTCAATTATCAACGGGGGAAAAGAGCGTTTCCGCTATACGGGCAAGGGCATGTGCATGTACTATACGGGCTCGGGGCAAGCCCGCTACATTTCGGTGGATTACTACCGAAAACCGATGCCGCTGGTCAAGGTAACCAAACCGCTAAAAATTGCCGCCTGGGCCAAAAAAGCCCTGGAAAGGGACTTCCTGCACCGGTGGTTTTAGCCCTGCCCTCAAAAGATATTCCACCATATATCTTTTAGTTGGATCGTTGGAAAAACCTTCTTGTTGTAGCACTTTTCGCTGGCTGATATAATTTTAAGGGCCGGAATAAAAAAGGAGGAAACCTAGGCCATGGTCTTTTCCCACGCTTTCCTTTCCAGAAATATCGGGATCGATCTGGGAAGCGCCAATACCCTCATTTTTCTCAAAGGCAGAGGAATAGCCTTGCGGGAACCTTCCGTACTGGCCCTGGGAAAAAGATCGGGAAGGGTTTTGGCTGTTGGCGAAAATGCACAAAGGATGATTGGAAGAACACCGGAGGATATCGTCATCGTCAAGCCGGTCCGGGATGGCGCCATCTCCAACTTTCACACCACAAAGATCATGCTCAGGCACTTCCTGGCCAAAATTTTCCGCCGCCCTTCGATTCTTTTTCCCCTGCGTGCCATTGTCAGCGTCTCGCTGGAGGTGACAGATATAGAAAAACGGGCCGTTAAAGAGGCTGTTAAACAAGCCGGCGTAAAAGAAGTTTATCTCGTGGAAAACTCCATTGCCGGCGCACTGGGCTCTGATTTGCCTATCGAAGAAAATAATGCCAATATGATCGTCGATATTGGGGGGGGAACATCCGAAGTAGCCGTTATTTCCCTGGGGGGAATTGTCTGCAGGAATTCCCTGCGCATGGGCGGCGACGAACTAAATGAAGCCATCATCAATTTTATCAGAAGGAATTTTAATTTTTTAATCGGTGAAAGGACAGCCGAGGCTATTAAAAAAAATATTGGTTTGGCTGCTCCGCAGCAAAGACAGCTGGAAATTATGGGGAACGATCTAATCACACGTCTGCCCCGCCAATTAATTCTCAATCCTGCCGATATAGGGAAGCTGCTTTTAGAACAACTCTGCGCCCTGGTAAAAACGGTAAAAAAAACCCTCGAAGAAATGCCCGTTTCCCTGGTACCCGATATCCTGGAAAATGGTATCATCATGACCGGTGGCGGGGCATTATTAAATGGTCTTCAGGGCTTACTGGCCAAAGAAACGGGAATGCCCATATTCCTGGCGGAAAACTGTCTCGATGGCGTTGCTCTGGGAACGGGCCGGTTGCTCTCCAGCCTCTCCCTCCTGAAAAGGATATCGGATAACTAGCACACCCGGAAAACGCTCCAGGCACGAATTTCCGGGTGTGATGGTCCATACTTGCCGCATACTACCTGACAAAAATATGATTGCCGATTAGCCGGCAAAAGATCTTCGTTCTAATCCAGGTATTTCCTGACTTGGCCGGATTATAAAAGGAAAGCGCTCCCCCGGTGGGGTCCCCGCCCTCCATTGCTTTCCTCACTGCCTGAAAGGAAACCCTATCAGCCGGCTTATTGATTTGCCCGTTGCGAACAGGGCAATATTGAAAACCGTGGTTATGCTCATAAATGATTTCCTCCACGGTATCCGGATATTGAGCATCTTCCAGTCTATTTAATACAGTCGCTGCAACTCCCACTTTCCCCAGGAATGGTTCATTTCCCGCCTCGGCATGAACTAAACGGGCCAGCAGATCAACTTCCCCCGGGGAAAGCCCGGCAGCCTCTTCCTCCATTTTGCCCTTAGCTTCCAATTCCGGTCTATTTTGCACCGCTGCCCCTTTCCTGCCTGCGGGGCAGTGCTGTTCGTGGGCGGCGGCTTCCACTGTGTTGCCGCTGAATAATAATAAAATGCTAATAAAAAACACCATAAGTTTGTGCTTGATCATTTTCATCCTCCTCCTTTCTCCCTTTTTAAATCCTTTCACGGAGAACAGGCTAAAGGAGTTACCTGACTGTCTGCCCAAACGAAAAAACATGACCTTGCTATTATAAGATAAAAAGGAATCGACAGCAAACAATGCATATTTTGCTCACATTGCTTTAAAACGCCTTAAAAGAATGCTATGGACATCAAATGGTCAGGATGGATATTTTCAGCATAC
>CAZAQM010000073.1:0-9585 GCA_964487385.1 uncultured Dethiobacter sp. | reverse complement strand
TTAAAATAACATTGAATTTCCTCATCGGAATCCTCAATAATTTTTGTTATTTCCGACAGCAGTTTTCCCGGTACAAGCAACCTAAATGGCTTAATCCCACTATCTATTATATATTTTTTTTCGAAAAGAGCCAAGCGATAGGTATCCGTAGCCAGAACATATAATTTCTTTTCATCCTCAGGAAGTTCCAGAAGAATCCCCTTGAAGGCAGGCTTGCTGTCATCCTGTGAAATGGCAAAGGTAATCTTTTGCAAAATACTGATAAAATCCCGGGAAGCAAAACGCAAGCAGGTCCAGGAAGACCATTGTTCCTCCTTTGAAAAAGCAGGATACTCTTCCGGATCTATACCATAGAGATTAAAATTGCTTTTGCCGCTGTTTATTTCTATTTTAAGATTTTCTGGATAAAGTTTTATTTCTACATCCTGATCGGGAAGTTGACGTAAAATATCTACGATCCTCTCTTGAATAATAACGGTGCCCGTGCTTAGTATTTTTAAATCGTCAAGGCTTGCCTTAATGCTCAGCTCGAGATTATTGGCTATAACAAAAAGTTTGTTTTCTTTTGCTTCTACAAAAAATCCTTTCAGAATTTGCATGGGCGTTCTGACGGGTAAAGCTTTTTGTACGACAGAAAAAGTTTCAAAAAGAGTATTTCTTTTGGCAATAATGTGCATTGATTATTCCTCCTTTGAAAAAAGATTAACAACAAAATATTATTATTTATTATTTTTTAATAAAAAAGCAGTAATAATAGGGCCAGTGGATATTGTGAATAATAATAGAAAGATGCCAAAAAAGCGAGATTATAAATGCCAAAAATATGTGAACAAAAACTGGGTTGTTATTAACATATTAACAAACATATAAAAATAAAAGAAAAAAAGAGACTTTTCCACGGGAAATAAACATTTTAAAAACAATGTTATGCACATTTTTAGTAAAAAAATAAAAGGTTTTTGATTTCCTTAATCGTCCGCTTGAGATTATCATCATTATCCAAATCGCCCAAAATTTTTTTGTGTGCATGGATAACTGTTGAATGGTCTTTACCGCCAAATTTTTCACCAATTTTCAAAAGCGGCAGATCTGTCAGTTCGCGGCAGAGATACATGGCAATTTGCCTGGGAAAAGAAATATTTTGTGTTCTTTTTTTTGATTTGATATCTTCCAGTCTAATTTTAAAATAATTGGAAGTCGTCAGCAAAATTTTTTCGGCTGAAATATTTTTGTTTTTGCCGGAGGAAAAAAAATCCTTTAAGGCTTCCTCGGCAAGGGGGAGGGTAATCTGCTTGTCCTCTAGGGAACTGAAAGCAATGATACGAATTAGCGCTCCTTCGAGTTCCCTGATATTTCTTTCAATCTTTTGGGCAATAAAAAGAAAGACATCATCGGGAACAATAATGCCTTCATGCAAGCTTTTCTTGCGCAAAATGGCAATTCTTGTTTCTAAATCGGGTGGTTGAATATCTGTTATGAGACCCCATTCAAAACGGGAGCGAAGACGATCTTCCAGCGTGGGAATTTCCTTGGGGGGCCTATCGCTGGAGATAACTATTTGTTTGTTGTTTTCATGAAGTGCATTAAATGTGTGAAAAAATTCTTCCTGGGTTTGTTCTTTTCCTGCCAAAAACTGAATATCATCGATGAGTAGGACATCCTTATTTCTATACTTGTTTCTGAAATCAACGGTTTTATTGTCGCGAATGGCATTAATAAATTGGTTTGTAAATTTTTCCGACGAAAGATAGGCCACCTTTTCGCTGGTATTATTGGAAATGACGTAATGGCCAATGGCATGCATCAGATGAGTTTTACCAAGGCCAACACCCCCATAGATGAAAAGCGGATTGTAGGCTTTGGAAGGGGCCTCAGACACGGCAAGGGAGGCGGCATGGGCCAGCCTGTTGCTGCCTCCGATTACAAAACTATCAAAAGTATAACTGGGGTTTAACCATTTACAAATATTGGAAAGATCTTTAGCATCGGGAGAATTTTGCCTGGAAAGATGCATAAAATTTTTGAATGGAGGAATATCGGTGCCAATAAATGTTTTTTTGTCATCAAATTCATTGTTTTGCGGAGTAACAAAATAAATTTTAATTTCGCCTATGTTTTCCAATACTTTAATAATATTGCTTTGATAATGATTTTCAATCCAGCTCTTCGTAAATTCATTGGGAACCTCCACTATGAGATTTTCACCCTTCAAGGACAAAGGGCGTGTTGTCTTCAGCCACGTTTCAAAACTGGGTTTGCTGAGCCTGTTTTCCATTTCCGAAAGAAAGGAGTGCCAAATTTCACCTAAATGCTCGTCTACTAAATACTCGTTCATAAGATATAAAACCTCCAAATAAAAGTTATTCACAAAATACAATAATTAATCCACAAAAAATGTGGATAAGTTGTTGAATTAAAAAATTGCAATGAGTTTTTATAAACAAGTAAATAATAACAAGAAAAAGGAAAGGCTGCAAATGAGAAAAAAATGATGAATGTAGATAATGGATGCAAAAATATTAAGATATCATTGAATATCTATTAGATAATCAATTTTACATTTTTAAAATTATAAATCACTTTTATGCGATTGTTGACATCTTTTTAAATGATAAGTTATAATCAAAGCCAGAGTTTGGCGTAATTGCAAAGGATATTTAAAGAAAAGAGGTTTAGAGATGAAAAGGACATACCAACCCAAGAAAAGGAAGAGGCAAAGGCTGCACGGATTCAGAAAGAGAATGAGAACTCTTTCCGGCAGAAGAATTTTGAAAAGGAGAAGAAAAAAGGAAAGATCCAGAATTTCCGCCTGAAGAAATATTTTATGAGCAGGATAGATAGCAGGAAAGAAAAAAAAAGAGGACCTTTAATGATTGGCAGACTTAAAAAAAATTTTCAGTTTCAGAAGGTTTATCGCCAGGGCAGATCATTATCAACAAAAAATATCATTCTTTTTTTTAAAAAAAATGGTGAGCAAATTAATAACCTAGGTATATCTGTTAGCAAAAAAATAGGAAACAGCGTGCAGAGGCATCGACTTAAAAGAATTTACCGGGAAGCATTTATTAGTTTTAAAGATGAGATGAAAGAAGGTTATGACTTTATAATTGTGGCTAGAAGAGGAGCTGGACAAATTTTGTATCATGACGCGGTTGCAGATATATACAAAATATTGTTCAGGGGAAGACTTGTTAAATGAAACTATTACTTTTATTTATCTTAAAAGTATACAGAAAAATAATATCCCCTTTATTTCCTCCACGTTGCCGCTTTTATCCTTCATGTTCCCAATACTGTATAGAATCAATAGAAGAATATGGTGTTGCAAGGGGTCTTTATTTGGCGGGAAAGCGGATTTTAAGATGCCATCCCTTTAATCCCGGAGGGTATGATCCCGTGGTAAAAAAAAGTACTGAGCGGCAATAATGAAGATGTAGGAATGGATTTGAACTGAGGAAAAAGGGGGTTAAAAAATGATTGCAACTTTGGTTCAATATATTAATCAGGTTCTGACTTTTTTTTATAACCTGGTCAACAATTACGGACTGGCAATTATCATGTTGACAACTGTTGTTAATATAATCACCTACCCGCTGACAAGAAAACAAATGCTGGCATCAAAAAAAATGCAGGATATACAGCCGGAACTAAAAAAACTTCAGGAAAAATATAAACATGATAAAGAAAAATTAAACCAGGTAACTATGGAATTTATGAAGGAGAACAAAGTCAATCCCTTGGGGGGTTGTCTTCCCTTGCTCGTCCAATTTCCCATTCTTATCGCTGTTTTCCAATTGCTGCGGGAACCTGCATTAATTACTGAAACGACGACAAACTTTAGTCCGATTTTTTTATTTTGGGATCTGACAAAGAGCGATCCGCATTACATTTTGCCTATTATGGCTGCCGGCGCAACTTTTTTTCAACAACGTTTAATGATTACCGATCCCAAACAAAAAATGATGCTCTACATTTTTCCCGTTATGATTATGGTCATCAGCGTGAGCTTTCCTGCGGGTTTGGTCCTTTACTGGTTTACAAATTCAATCTTTGCCATTGGAAATCATTTCTTGTTGAAGAAATCAGATGTTAAAAAAGTTGAACTGAATACAGGCAAAAAAGAGCAGGATAAAGAAAAAAGTATAGAGAGCAAGGAAGAAAAAAAAGAAACACCTGTTTTATTGGACAAAAATACCAGTAAGTCTAAAAAGAAATTTAGGAAAAAAGGAAAAAACAGGGGCAAAGTAAAATAAAAAAAAGAAGCCCTGGGGGAAACTTTAAAAAAGAAAATAGGAAAAGGGGGCTGCAAAGAATAAATGACATCTGTTGAAGTTAGCGCAAAAACAGTTGAGGAAGCGCTTGCTGAGGGTATAAAAATGCTGGGGGTAAAAAAAGAGAATGTCGAAGTAGAAGTAATCAGCGAACCTGCCCAGGGGCTTTTAAAATTACTTAGCTCGCGGACCGCCAAGGTAAAGGTCAGCATTTTAAAAGGGCCCAGCACATACATCAAAGATAATTTGAATACAATTATGCATATTATTGGTTTAAATGGGGAAGTAATTATCAGCAAAGAAGATGAAGAAAATATTTTTCTGGAAATTAAAGGTGAAAAACTGGGGCTGCTCATTGGAAAACACGGCAGCACACTCAACGATTTGCAATATCTTGCCAATGTCATCCTGCACAGACAGTTTGAAACAGCGAAACAAAGGGTGATCATCGATATTGAAAATTATCGGCAGAAAAGAAAGAGGACATTGGAACATTTGGCACAAAACCTTGCTTTCAAGGCACTGCGCTTAAAAAAAGAAATTAATTTAGAGCCGATGACGCCCAGCGAACGGAGAATAATCCACCTGGCATTGAAGAGCAACAAGGATGTTGTCACTTATAGCAAGGGGGATGAACCATTTCGTAAAGTAATTATATCACCAAGATAAATTGCCGTCAAAAAAAGTGACTGAAAAGACGGTTTTATTTAATTAGAGGGAGAGATAACAACAGACTAATGGAAAGCGATACAATTGTTGCACTTTCTACACCTCCCGGAGAAGGTGCCATAGGCATCATCAGAATGAGCGGGCCCGATGCCTTAAATATTGCCCTAAAACATTTTCATTATAAGGGAAAAAGATCAAATAACTTATTGCCGAGAAAGCTTACCTTTGGTCATCTGCTGGATGATGACGGAATCGTTATTGATGAGGCGCTGGTATGCTATATGCCTGCACCGGCCACCTATACGAAAGAAAATCTGGTGGAGATCAATGTACACGGCGGAATAACACTCATTAAATCGATAATAAATCTTCTGCTCAGCGAAGGCGCCCGCCTCGCAGAACCGGGCGAATTTACCAAGAGGGCCTTTCTTAATGGGCGCATCGATCTAATTCAGGCTGAAAGCATCTTAGCGATCATACAGGCAAAAAGCTATAAGGCCTTACAAGCTGCACAAAAAAACCTGGGCGGCTTTTTTTCTGAAAAGATCAGGCTGATATTGGCCCTGTTAAGCGAAATACTGATCGATATCGAGGCCGATTTAGATTTTTACCAGGATGATCTTGAGGACGAGCTTACGCCTTATGAAATAATTAACGCCAAGGTCAAGGCCCTAACTGAAGCCGTGGAAAAATTATATGAAAAAGGCGAAAGAGGAAAAATATTGAGGGATGGATTAAAAACTGTTATTGCTGGAAGGCCCAATGTGGGAAAATCCTCCCTTTATAATCTTTTTCTCGGCGAAGAAAGGGCGATCGTCAGCGAGATCCCCGGTACAACGAGGGATTTGTTGGTGGAGTATATAAAGATTAAAGGAATACCGATAGAGATTATCGATACGGCCGGCATACATCTCAAGGGCGATAAAAATCCCATTGAAAAAATTGGCATTAAATATTCGAAAAAAGCCATACAGGAAGCTGATTTAATAATCTTTATTTTGGATGCCTCCCAAGGTATAACAGAAGAGGATATCTGGATTTACCAGGATTTGATCGCAAAAAAAAAGGGAGCTATTTTATTTATTGCCAATAAAATTGATCTTGGCAACAAGATAGACGAAAAATCCTTACAAAAACATTTTAAAGCGGATGGTTATATCGGACTATCGGTCAAAACAGAGGAAGGGCTGGATAGGCTGGAAGATGAAATAGAAGGGTTGGTTTTTTCCGGAGAGGCAAGCAAAGATGAAAATCTGCTCGTGCTGCAGATCAGGCAGGAAAAATTGCTTGGGAAAGCAAAAGATTATCTGCATAATGCCCTGGATTCTTTGGAAGGCGGCCTGCCGCTCGATCTCATCAGCATTGATTTAAGGCTTTTGGAAGATATTCTCAGCGAATTGCTGGGGGAAAATATTAGGGAAGATGTTTTGGACAAAATATTTGGCAGATTTTGTATTGGAAAATAAAAAAAAGAAATAATCAGCAGGCCTAATAATGAAAATCGAACAGATTATTAAACAAGCCGAAAAGTGGAAGATACACTTCACGAGAGAACAAGCAATTTTATTGCAAAAATATTATCATCTTTTAATTAATTATAATCAAAAATTTAATCTTACACGCCTTACCGGGGAGAGCCAGGTTTTAGAAGAACATTTCCTGGATTCCCTGGCAGGGTTTTCCCACGGGTTGGAAAAGGGAAGCGATGAACTCCTGGATCTGGGCAGCGGCGCCGGTTTTCCCGGGCTGCCCATAAAAATTTATCTGCCCGAGATCAGGCTTTACCTGATGGATTCTGTGTATAAAAAAACTTTATTTCTAAAAAAAACTGCTGAGGAATTAGGACTTAAAAATATCTTTATCCTGCAGAAACGGGCGGAAGATTTTGGGAGGAACGAGAGAAGGGAAACTTTCAGCTGGGTTACAGCCCGAGCCCTAGCCCCCCTTACTGTTGCAGCCGAACTCTCGTTACCGCTTCTAAAGATTGGAGGTTTTTTTTGGGCCTTTAAGGGATCCAACTTTCAAAGCGAGCTTGGGCCGGCAGAGGAAATTATCGAAAGATGCGGGGGGCAGCTTAAGCGAGTCATCCCTTATCTTTTACCGCAGACAAAAAAGAAGAGGTGCCTGCTGATCTTTAAAAAAGTATATCATTCTGAAGAACGGTTTCCAAGAAGGCCTGGTATTCCACAAAAAAGGCCCTTTATTTCTAAAGGCAAATAGCTGATTTTGCAAAAAGGAACTTTAATTGGCAGACTGGGAAGGAGTCGTTTTAATGCATGTCGAATTAATTTTAGCAGGGACTTTTCCCGGGAAATATTAGAAAGAATAAATTGCCTACGGGGTGACAAAATGAAAGAACACTGGGGTAGGATATGGGGAGCAAAGGATGAAAGCAAAAAGGGGGAAATGGAACAAATACTCAACGTTCCTGTTTCCAGCATTACTGCAAATCCATACCAGCCCAGAAAAACTTTTGAAAAAGATAAAATAGAA
Source organism: uncultured Dethiobacter sp. (assembly GCA_964487385.1). GTDB lineage: Bacteria > Bacillota > Dethiobacteria > DTU022 > UBA8154 > DUNV01. The sequence goes on along the minus strand of CAZAQM010000073.1, from coordinate 2,152 downwards.
GAACTTGCCCAATCCATAAAAACATATGGTTTACTACAACCGGTAATTTTGACAAAAACAGACAGTGGTTATCATATTGCTGCCGGTGAAAGACGTTTCCAGGCCTGCCTCTCTTTAGGGTGGCAGGAAATACCGGCCATCGTCCGCGATTATCAGGATAGCACTTTAGCTGCAGTGGCCCTCATTGAAAACTTACAGAGGGAAGATTTAAGTTTTATTGAAGAGGCAAAGGGGTATAAACGTCTTATCGATGAATTTCAATTAACGCAGGAAGTTTTGGCGCAACGGCTGGGAAAAAGCCAGTCGACAATTGCCAATAAGCTGAGAATACTCAGGCTTCCCTCAGAAATACTCGATGATCTAAAAAAAGAAAAACTGACGGAAAGACATGCAAGATCCTTGCTGCGGCTGGAATCCCCCGAAGAACAAAAGGAAGCGCTACAAATTATCATCGCAAGCGAGCTAAATGTGCGGGGGACCGATCTGCTCATCGATAGATTTGTCATGAAGGGAAAGAAAGTACCTAAGAAAAAAAATGTTTTTAAAAAAACGGTCATAAAAGATATGAGAATATTCCTCAATACGATCAGACAAGCAATACAAATTATTGAAAAGGCAGGTTTGTCTCCCCAAGTGGAAGAATTGGAAGGGGAAAATTTTTGGGAGGTAAAAATACGACTGCAAAAAAGGGATAGCACTGTCTAGTATGCATATCTGTTTCTTCTGAAAAAGTTCCTTTGTCAGGAGGTTGCTGTAATCAGCAAACGATCTTGTTTGCAAATTTCCCCCGGGGCTTAAGCGAACTTCCTGTCCTGTTTGATTTTGTTGCTGAAAATCAGTTATCATTATCGAGGGGCCAAAAAGGCCTCTTTTTTGTGCCCATTTCCGGAAGGGGATGGTAGGAACTGCAAAAATCAAACTAACAACCATTTATACGACAGCGTTTAAACTTTTTTGACAAGGAAGGAACTGGTTCCTTTTGCACGAATATATATGATGAGGAAGAGGTGAAAAGGTTTGCATGGGGTTATAGCCATAACAAATCAAAAGGGCGGTGTGGGAAAAACAACGACAGCAGTGAACCTAAGCGCCTGCCTGGCAGCTTTGGGGAAGAAAGTATTGTTGCTGGATATCGATCCACAGGGAAATGCCACCAGCGGTATAGGCATAGATAAGCAAAAAATTACGCTGTGCATCTATGATGCTCTCATCAACGATATTGATGCCAAAAAAATTGTTATAGAGAGCTCCATCAGCGGGCTGGACGTTATACCGGCGACAATTCAATTGGCTGGCGCCGAAATAGAACTGGTTCCGACGTTATCCAGGGAAGTAAGATTAAAAAAGATAATCGAGGGAATACGCAAAAAATATGATTTTATTCTTATCGATTGCCCCCCCTCGCTGGGATTGTTGACGTTAAATGCCTTAACGGCGGCAGATGTCGTCATCGTGCCGATACAATGCGAGTATTATGCCCTGGAAGGATTGGGACAGCTGGTCAATACGATCAATCTCGTCAGGAAGCACCTCAACAGCAATTTGCAAATACGTGGCGTAGTCTTGACGATGTATGATACGCGCACAAATTTATCCGCACAGGTGGCCGACGAGGTAAAAAAATATTTTGGCGAAGTCGTATTTGATGCCGTAATACATAGGAATGTCCGCTTAAGCGAAGCGCCGAGCCATGGGGAGCCCATCATCAAATATGATCCGCGCAGCAAGGGAGCGGAAGTATATAAATTATTAGCCGAGGAGGTGCTCGCCAGATGACCAGGCCCAGACTGGGTAAAGGACTTGGCGCATTGATCCCTGCTGCGAGCGCGGAGACGGAAAAAAACCATTTCAAAGGACGAACCATAATCGATCTTCCCATAGGGAAAATACAGCCAAACCCCATGCAGCCACGCAGGGAATTCGATCAACAGAAACTGGAGAGCATGGCTGAAACGATTGGCCAATATGGCATTATACAGCCAATCATCGTTGTGGAAAACGATGGTTTATATACCATTGTTGCCGGAGAGCGGAGGTTTAGGGCGGCAATACTTGCCGGGCTAAAAACAATTCCGGCAGAAATTAAAGGATACAACAAGGAACAATATACGGAAATCGCTCTCATTGAAAACCTGCAGCGGGAAGATTTAAA
>CAZAQM010000072.1:0-9586 GCA_964487385.1 uncultured Dethiobacter sp. | reverse complement strand
CGTTATTGTCAACTCTTCTCCCGAAGATTTCCAACCAGATCCGGAGGAGCTGGCCGCCCATATTACGCCCCGAACCAAAGCGGTAATTCTCAATTCGCCCAACAACCCCACCGGTGTGGTTTACAGCGAAGAGGTATTGCAGGGGATGGCCTCAGTTCTGGCAACCAGGGAAAAGGAGTATGGCAGCACTATTTATCTTCTTTCGGATGAACCGTATAACAAGATTATTTATGATGATGTTGAACTTCCCCAGGTCTTAAAGATTTTTAAAAATTCCTTCGTGATTAACTCCTTCAGCAAATCACTTTCCCTGCCGGGAGAGAGAATCGGCTTTATCGCGGCAAATCCGGCCATGGATGATTGCAGCCGGATCATCGATGGTCTGGTTTTTTGCAACCGCATCCTGGGCTTCGTTAACGCACCTTCACTCATACAGAAAGTTATTGCCGGATCCCTTGACGAAGCGGCTCCCGTGGATAGCTACCGTGAAAGGCGGGATATCCTCTATAACTATCTGATCGAACTGGGCTTTTCCTGTATTAAACCCCAAGGGGCTTTCTATCTGTTCCCCAAGGCTCTGATCGCCGATGATGAGGAGTTTGCCAGGGCTGCCCAAAAACACAACCTGCTTCTAGTACCCGGGAAGGGCTTCGGCTGGCCGGGCTATTTCCGCCTGGCTTACTGCGTAAGTTTGAAGACAATCGAGAACTCTTTGCCGGCTTTTAAGGCCCTTGTCGAGGAAATTCGGGGTAAGGCATAAATAAAAAACAGCCGAGGAGCTTATTAAATCTAACCTTCCCAAAAGGCTATTCCCTGCTTTGCGCAGGAGATTTATATCCTCGGCTGTTGATCATATTATGGACGTTTAATTAGACAAATATGCGTTTATAAATAATTATATAAAAATTTAAGCTGACCATGCCCGCGTAAAGAGGATAAGGGGGTGCCCCAGGGTGTATCCCACTGCCCATCTCTATTTTATGGAGATGTTCTTAAAAAGGCTTGATGATGCTGCTGTTTTGGGCAGTATTTTTCCTGATTTGGTCATCCTGAGCGGCTTGGATTGGAAGACGAGCCACTCCCTTGGCGAACAAATTTGGCGCTATTTTCAAAGTTGCGGCGAAGAAAAAGTTCTTTTTTCCCTGGGCGTGATCAGCCATGGAATAAAGCCCCGGGGCCTGGACTATTACAGCGATGAAAAGTACGGGACCTTTGAAAGGGGGTACTGCTTCGAAAAAGCAAGGCCCCTCGTCGGCGCCGTTGTGGAGGCATGCGGCCTTTCCTCAAAGGATGGATGGTGGAAGGCCCATAATTTTATTGAAATGGGCGTCGAACTTTATCTGTACGACCGCCGGCCGGAGTTGATTGCCAGCCTGCGCCGGGCGCTATCGAACAGCCTTCTGATCAACACATTGATCCATGGCCTTTGCCCTCTGCTCCAAATAGAAAAGACCCGCCTGGAAGAGGGCTTTAAAAGGTTCGGCCGTTTTGCCGCCGAAGGGCCTATGGATGCCCGAGCTTTTGCCGTGCGTTACCGCCAACAAATTTACTTCCGGCATAAGATTGAGTCCTTTGACATCGATCGGGTAAGGGATATTATCGAAGAGGGCAAAAAAATAGTCCTTCCGGATATTGAGGATTTTTTTGGGGATGTCAGGGGAAAAGTGTTCCCCATTTGGCCCGTTTCATTGTAAAAAAGCATAAAAAAACAGGTTCCAACAAATCTTCATCAGTTTTTCCCCTTTCCTACTTTCCCCGGTTCTACTTTCACGGACACCTCATGGCAAGTAAAAACATTTGTTGTCCCTTATTTTCGTAACCGGCAACCCATCAGAACAAACGCTACTCCCCTTGTCCCGGGCCATATAGGAAAGCTTCAGGATTAACCTTAGGACTCCTCGGAACCTGTTTTGCAAATATATTCTAAACCATTTAAATTAAATTGTCAAGGCTTTTTCAAAAATATTTTCAATTCTATTTTTAAAAATTTCTTGCCGGAAATATTGCTATATTATCTTTTATGTTATAATTGCTAAAAGAAAGGAAAAATATCTTTTTCAGGAGGGGTCATGGCAGTCATTACCATATCCCGGCAATTTGGCAGCAATGGAGAAGTGGTCGCCCGATTGGTTGCCGAAAAAAAAGGCTACCTCCTGGTAAATAAGGCTATGATCGTGGAAAATCTGCAATCCCATGGGATTGGGGAGGATTTTGATCTATTCGATGAGAAGAATATCAGGAATATCGATCAGGCTGAATATCGCAAAATGGAAAAAAGGCGCCTTCATTATCTGGAGGCGATGCATAATTTTATTTATGATCTGGCCATTCGGGAAAATCTGGTCATCCTGGGCAGGGGAGGCCAGGTCCTGTTTAAAGATTTTCCGCCGGCCCTGCATGTAAAAATTATTGCTCCGCTGAAATGCAGATTGGAGGCGGTCAGCAAGTCTTATGGACTGGATGAGGTTGTGGCGGCACGCCTCATCGAAGAACAGGATCGGGATCGCCAGGACTATCTGCGCCAAATATTTGATTATAATTGGCTGGACCTGAATCTTTACCACCTGGTGGTTAATACCGGCCTTTTTGGTGTGGAGGAGGCCGTTGCCCTGGTGGTCAACGCTGCCCGGCTGAAAGAGGATATGGGCGATATACCCGTCATGATACCGGAGGATAACCTGCGGGAACAAGTTATGAGCCAGGTTCAGGACGCCGTGGGCAATGCTCCCATCTTTGCCCATCCCAGCGAGGAGGAATTTGCCAAGATGCTGGACTTTTACCAGATAAAATGGCTCTATGAACCAAAAACATTTCCTTTGGAATGGGATAGCGAAGGGAACATTACCGTGGCATTCGCGCCGGATTTTTATCTTCCGGAACATGATTTATATGTGGAGCTGACCACCCAGAAACAGAAACTTGTTTGGAAAAAAAATAAAAAGATACGACGTTTGAGGGAGATCTATCCCCAGGTAAGGATAAGGATCATTTATGGCCGGGACTATCGGGGGCTGCTCCGTAAATACGGCATTGAAGAGGGAGGGGAGTTTTAGGTAATGCCGGACGAAGAGGGGTACCAGTTAGAGATTTTACTGTCAAAAGAGCAGATCGATCGGAGGGTGGCAGAGCTGGGCGAGCAGATTTCCAGGGATTATGCCGGGGCCGGGGAATTAATCATTATCGCCGTCCTCAGAGGTAGCGTTTACTTTGCCGTAGACCTCAGCCGCAAGCTAAGGATCCCCTTTAATTTGGATTTTATCGGTATTTCCAGTTATGGTGGCGTGAGCTATCCCCTGGGAATAGTGCGCATTACCAAGGATCTGGATTTTAATATTGAACAAAAACAAGTCCTTTTAGTGGAAGATATTGTTGACACCGGCCTTACCCTGAACTATCTGATCAAGAATTTAAGGACAAGAAATCCCCAGAGCCTCAGGATCTGCACTTTTCTCGATCTTCCGGAAAGGCGTATCGTCGATATACCCGTGGACTATCGGGGTTTTGAGATACCTGACTGCTCCGTTGTGGGATATGGTCTGGATTATCAGGAACGTTACCGCAATCTGGAAGTGGTGGCAGTGCTCAAAAAGGCAGGGCAGCCATACAAAAAAACACAGATTCCAACTGACCTTTCCGGGTAGTCCCCATCACGTTTCACCGTTACTCATGCGGATCCCTGCTTGGAAAACCACCGATGATTTTCTCCCGTCAGGGTCACCTCTAGAGCTTTGTCAGGAAGACACCCTCTTGCCCCTCGGAACCTGTGCATTTACATTATCCCATAGTATGAATGTTCTGTCAAGCATTTTATTGAAGATTTATTCTCTTTTTAATATTTAACCGGAAATAATTGTGCGGCTAAATGTTTATTCTATTCTTTAGAGAAACGATGGGATGTGAAGAAAGAAGATGGCCTATAGGATCGGGGTGGATCTGGGTGGCACAAAAATATTAATTGCCCTGGCCAGGGAAAGCGGGGAAATTTTGCAAAGCCAAAAAATTCCTACCAGGGCAGGCAGGGGACCCGAAACAATTCTTGGCGATCTCATTGCCGGGATCTCTAGCTATTTTCCCATTTCATGCAGGGAGGTAGAGGGCATTGGGCTTTGTATGGCCGGCTACTACGATCGGCAAAAGGGCCTGATTGCCGATTCCCCCAATCTCCCCGGCTGGGATGATTACCCTATAAGGCACAAGCTGGGCGATCTTGTCAATCTTCCGGTGATCGTGGAAAATGATGCAAACGCGGCAGCCTGGGGGGAATACGTTTGCGGTGCCGGCCGCGGTAAAAGAAACTTATTGCTGGTGACCCTGGGTACAGGCATCGGAGGAGCTTTAATCGTCGATGGAAAACTGGCTCATGGCGCCAAGGGATTTGCCGGCGAAATTGGCCACATCCCCATTCTCCCGCGGGTGGGCCCCTTGTGTGGCTGTGGAAACCGCGGCTGTTTGGAAACCCTGGCCTCCGGGACGGCTATTGCCCGGGAGGGGCGTGCGCTCTTGAAAACGGGACAGCCGACTTTATTAAGGGATATGGCGGATGAATTTTCCCTGCAGACAATTGATGTTTTTGAGGCAGCCAGGCAGGGGGATCGGCGCTGCCTGGAAATTATCGATCTTGCCGCCCGGTATCTGGGCCAGGGGTTGGCGGCGGCTGTTAATCTTTTTAATCCGGAAGTGATCATTATTGGCGGGGGCATGGCAAGTGTGGGGGAAATATTTTTTTCTCCCCTGCGCCAATATCTTTTTCAAATGCTCATCAAGCCCTCTGCAGAAACGGTAACAATAGTTACGGCTCAGCTGGGGGAGGCTGCCGGTGTGCAGGGGGTTCTTGCCCTCCTCAGCGATTTTCTTTCGCCGGGCAAAGAAAAATTATTTTGATACAGCATCCTTTTTGTCTTAATAACGTTATACATGTTGAATAATAATTTTACTGCATAAAACATGTTCTGCTGCCTAAAAGGAAATTTGCAGCAGAATCAGAATCAAGGATTGTTGGAAAAATGTGGCCTCCTTGGGGCGGGCAGGAGAACTGTCAGGTAAAGAAGAATTATACTAGCGGTAAGCTATTTATTTTAAGAAAACTTCCGCCCTCCTGCCGGTTCTGTTTAGAAAAAAAACTAATACTCGCAAAGATGGTGTTAACCAGGATATTGCTGAGAGGTTGCAGGGGATTGGCGGGCTTTCAGGATTAGGAGAGGTCTAGTTGCTAAATGAGGATCTTGAGCAGGAGATCGTTTCCAGGGCTCAGCAAACCCCCGAATCTTTTGGGTTGCTTTACGATCATTACTTTCCTAAAATTTATAACTACATTTACCACCGGGTACATAATACACAGCTGGCTGAGGACTTGGTCTCAGAAACATTTTATAAGGCGCTGGCCAATATCCAAAAGTTTAAATGGCGTGAACGTTCTTTTGCCTGCTGGTTATATACCATTGCCCGCAACCAGATCGTGGATACTTTCCGCAAGGTTTCACCGGTGCTGTTAGATGAGAGTTGGGCAGAGGATCTCCCTGCCAAGGGGGATGATCCCGAGGAAAAGGTCATGCAGGATGCTGTAAAAAACGAGTTGTCGGCGATTATCCGCACCCTGAGCCAGGATCAGCAGGATGCGCTTTTCCTCAGATTTCAGGAAGGCCTGAAGATAAAGGAGATAGCTCTCATCATGAATAAAAATGAAGGCGCAGTCAAAGCGCTCCTGTTTCGGGGGCTGAAAAATATGCGCAAAAGGATGGAAGGGGGGATCTAGGCGATGGATGGCGAAAAAGATAAAATTTTTAAGGAACTCTACTTTCCGTTGGAGGGGCTCGCGTCGGAGGAAGAAGACTGCGAGCTGCAGGAAATTGCCCGGGGCCTGATCTGCATGGAAAAGGCTGAGCCCTCCTCTTCTTTTCGGGAAGAATTGAAAAGTTGCTTGTTACAGGGGGCGCCCCTGCATCAAGCCGGAGTTAAAGCTGATCAAATTTCCGCTAGCTGGCTAGGGCGGTTGTGCCAGGGGTTTATGGAACCGGCAAAGCGATTCCGTTTTTCGGCCACTTTTGCTGCGGCAGCAGTTTTTATTCTGGTTTTGGCCGTATTTTCCCACCAATTATTGAACCCTCCTGCCGGTAAAATGGCCGATCCCCAACCGCCTGCACATGAATCCCATACCTACCTGAACGAGGGGGGGGCCGGCAACGGAGAAAAAACATCATCCGGGGAGCAACCGGGCCCTGGTAAGTCAGGGGAACACCCTTCCGCCGGGGAGGACGGGATCGAGGAGCATGCACCGGGAGAACTCCAGGTTCCTCCTTCAAACAGCGGTGGGCCATCCAATAGCGGGGTGGGCGAAGGCGATGGCACGGGGGTGCAGGGGGGAGAGGCAGTCCCGCAGGAGAGTGAAGGTTCCGGCCTGAACGAACCCTCCATTCCGGAAAAACCGAAATTCCAGACCGAAGGGGATATGCATGATCTTTATCTTGCCGGGGCGGTGATTATTTCCCCCCTTTACGTGGGTGGTGCAGGGGAGGAAAATCCGCCCTATAACGATTTTCCAACTACCCTGCGGCCAAATGGCAAATTTGTCATTGCCGCGCCGGAGGATGCGGCCACATTTGGCTCGAAAGCCTGGGCCGGCGGACTTCTCAAAAACCAGGGTTTTGTCGTCCGGAGCGGGGACAGCTTGGAAATTACAGCTCAGGAAACGTTAGAAGGCAGTTTTGCGGAGATCTTTTACCAGCCTGGCGGGAAGGGCAGCCAGCACCCGGTTTTGATTCTTCGCTGCAAAGAACCGGGAACAATTTTAGGCTATTACTATCGGGAAAAGGGAACTTACAATGAGGCAGGTTGTTACCCCCTGCTTACTCCGGCACAGGCCCTGAAAGCGCAACAATTAACCGTGTTTTCTTCATCAAAGCCCTCTCTGATCTTTACGGAGGTCCGCATAGAATTTAGCGACTTCCTCCTTGATGATGGCAAGGCACAACAAAATGTTACGCTTCCGGCATACTGTTTTACCGGCATGGATACAGTGACCGATAGCGAAATAAAAATCTGTTTACCGGCAGTTTCCCGGTAAAGAATCTAAAACTGTAAAACAACTGCGGGCCACCGCATGTTTTACAGTTTTTTTATCCGCAATTAAGTTTCTTGGCAACCCCGGGTAAAACCGGGTGAGTTCTGAATAGAAACCTTAGGGGGTTAAGGGCGTGGGCGATCAGTATACTTCTGTGGATGAACTGCGCGGCTTGGTCCGTGCCTTTGTTACCGAACGGGAATGGGAGGTTTTTCATAACCCCAAGGATTTGGCCGTTTCCATTGCCATTGAAGCCGCGGAGTTGATGGAAATTTTTCAGTGGCAAAGCAGGGAGGAAGCTCTTGAAGGGGGCAAACTGCAGCATTTCCGCGAGGAACTGGCAGATGTGGTTATCTATTGCCTGGCGGCCGCAAATGCGGCAGGGATCGATCTATCTGAGGCAATAAAAGAAAAAATAAAGAAAAACGCCCTAAAATATCCGCAGCAGCAATTTCGGGGGAGGCATTCCCTGGAGGATTAGATTATATTGATTGAACAAAACATCCCAGGATGTTGACGGCAAAGCTTCCCCAGGGGAAGATAAAACTGCCTTTGCCGGAAATCCAGGTGGAAAGAATATACCTGCCGACAGCCCCGATCGCACCCCCAAGGGCGATAAGCCCATATAAAGCATAGTCCAAGGCAGTCCCTCCCGTTTTTGGAAACCCCACTTTTTTTATCTGCCAAGAGTTTAACCTTTTTCCCAAAGGAAGTAAATCCTTAAGTTGCAGCCGGGTGGAGGAAGGCCGGTTTATTTTACAATATCCTGCCAATGATGCTATACTAGAGATGATTCCACTGTATTAATCATCTCCTGCTGCAAAAAACAAATTTTCTTTGGCCGTGAGTTAGGAGTGATATTTTGGTGTTAAAGGCGGTTTTATTTGATTTGGATGGTACTTTGCTGCAACTGGACACCAGGGAATTTCTCAACGAATATCTTGCAGAAATTTCCTCAGCAGCTGCATCTATTGTAGAGCCAGAGCATTTTATCAAGGCATTGCTGGCCAGTACGAAAGTGATGACTCAAAGCCGGAAAACAAAGCAAACCAATGCTGAAGCATTCTGGCTGGATTTTTGCCGGCGCATCGGTGAGGAAAAGATCACCGGTTTAAAACCTTTATTGGATGATTTTTATGCCTGCCGCTTCGATAGCCTTTCCAGGGTGACGAGGCCTCATGAGCAAGCCCGCCAGGTGGTGCAAAAGGCCCTCGATTTAGATGCACGGATCGTGCTGGCAACCAATCCTTTGTTCCCGGAGCTGGCTATACGCCGCCGCATGGACTGGGCAGGGGTCGGGGATTTTCCCTGGGATTTGGTTACCAGTTACGAAAATATGTTTTCCAGCAAACCCCATCCCGCCTATTACCTGGAGATAGCCTCTAAAATAGGCATTAACCCCGAGAATTGCCTGATGATAGGTAATGAACTGGAAAACGACATCATACCGGCCCTGGCTGCCTCTATGCGCACTTATTTTGTTTCGGAGCGCCCGGCCCTGGAGGGGATCGGCGGTATCAGAGCGGATGGATCAGGGGATTTGTCTGATTTTATTTTTTGGCTGATGGGCTTGATTTAACAAGTTGCCCGCTTAGATGGCCGGTAGTTTATCCCGCTCGATGGGCAGCGTTTCGGACATGCGCTGAAAGAGATGGTAGTCCAGCTGCGGGAAAAGGTTATCAGCTTTTTCCAGTTTATTCAGCCATGCCGTATCGATATTATTGTTGCGTATCTGCCTTTCCAGTTTCAGGAAACGGGCCATGTGGCTCGTTTGTCTTGCCCGCGCATACATATCCATGGTTCCGGCGGTCATAATAAAAGGCCAGTCACTGCTCTCGGCCAGCAGCAGTTCCCTTGCTGCCTGGGTGAGTGCATCCCTCAAGATCCCCTCCGCCTCAGGAAAATCAGAAGCCAGGGCTATCATGCGCCTGGCACCCTGGTGCAGATGCCGGTAAATCCAATCATTTTCCCCATTCAGCCATACTTCATTATAACCCTTATCCCCCCAACTGGAGGCATTTGGCGTGGAAAGCTGTAGGGGATAACCTTTTTCCAGATACTGCCCGGGGGTGATCATTTCCAGGTGTTGATGGCCTGCTATCTGGCTGCAGAGATTTTTTAGCCAGAGAGGCCCCTCAAACCACCAGTGGCCAAAAAGTTCCGTATCATAAGGGGCGACAACGATTGGTGGGCGATCCATGAGGCCTCCATAATATTCCACCTGTTTTTCCCGGTTGAAAATAAAATTTGCGGCGTGCTCCCGCGTCTTGCCGGCTGCTTGCCGCGGATTGTAAGGTTCTTTATAATTATCCGGGCCTGTGATGCGGTAATATTTAAAGCCTGTATTGCTGCGCAGACCCGGCGGATGCAGGTACTCCCCCACATATTCCAGGCCCAGGTCAAAGCCGATATCCCGATAAAATTCGCGGTAATTATAATCCCCGGGATAGCCTTCCTTGGCGCTCCAGACCTGATGGGATGTTTCGGGATCTCTTCCAAAGGCAGCCATGCCGCTGGGAGTCAGGATGG
>CAZAQM010000071.1:0-9649 GCA_964487385.1 uncultured Dethiobacter sp. | reverse complement strand
ATTATCTGTAAGCCCAGCCACCTTTGCCAAAGTCCCATTAGCCCAGATTAATTCACCTTTTTTCCAGTTATTGCGAAGAAGCATTACTTGGGCACCAAGCCTTAATTTAAGAGTTCGATCTGTGTATTCGATACATTCATTTAAATTTCCACTTAATTCTGCTTCATAAGCATATGTTTTTCCGGGCAGTGTGGAGAGCCGCTGGTTATTTATGGCATCCACAATTTTATTGGTTGTGGCAATTGTCAATATGTTTTTGCTGGGCGGGGTTATTCCTGCCCGGGCGTTAAATTCATCAATTGTAGATCTTGAGGGCGATCCGTATCTGATATCACTTAGCAACTCCTGGAAATGTTTATCTTTCTGGCGAAAGATATGTTTTAACTCACAAGTAGCAAGATTGCAAAGTTGGATTGCCGGTGCAAAAAAGAAATGAGAGCCCCCAAAGGTTTGCTTTAAATATCTGCGCACCTCGCTTTCAGGAACTACCGGGTCCAGTTGAAATGGGTCCCCAAATGCTATCAGTTGAACCCCACCAAAAGGAAGATCATTTTTACGGGCCAATTGAAATTTTCGATTAATACACTCCATAACATCGGAGCGGACCATGGAGATTTCATCGATTATAAAGGCATCTATGTTCCTTAATATTTGTGCCGTTTCAATATTAATCCAAACATCATTGGGGTCTAACGCTGCATGATCAAAAGCAAAAAAGGAATGTATTGTTTGCCCATGGACATTTATAGCGGCAACCCCGGTTGGCGCTAATACAATTACTTGCTTGGATGTGTAACGTACAAAATGTCTTAGCAAGACTGACTTTCCGGTTCCGGCCTTTCCGGTAATGAACAGGTTTTTATCCGTGCTTTCCATAAGCTCATAAGCAGAACGCTGTTCTTCTCCAAGTTGCAGCACTTCTTCGTCTTCAAGGGGATTGCTGTTAACAACTGTACTAATTGGGCTCCCCTTAAGGATTTCAATATCTACCTTTTTGTGATCAGGTATGATCTCCATGTACTGGCATGCAGGATAGGTCTCGCATCTCCAAAAATACGTTTTGCCGCTTTGGCGTATTTCCATGGCGGATCCGCATTTTAAACATGTTTTCATGTCCATTCCTCCTGGATCTGAAATATGTAATAAGTGTCAATGACCATTCGAAAACCTGCATTTGGCCACGAAATTAGGCAACTAGAAACTGGAATTACCCCCCTTCCTGCCACGTTTGAAAAAAGTGATCCTCGCGCCAGAACATTAACCCATTGCGCTGATCTACTGCAGCAATTCATTTTTTGAATTTTTAGTTCCTTGTTCCTGACCAGCCAAAGCCTCCGTCCCCGCGGTTGGTAAGGTATTCGCACAGGAACTGCAACCCTCTATCTAGCAATTTACATGGCTAAAACATCAAATAAAAATGTTAAGGGAATCGCCACGAAGATCCCCGGCAGAAGATTGCCCACCCTGATTTCCTTGATTTCAAGGAGATTCAAACCAATACCAACGATCAACAATCCCCCGGTTGCGCTCATTTCCGTAACAATTGACTGGGAAAGAATATCCTTTAATAAACCGGCCGACAAAGTAATTGCTCCCTGATATAAAAACACGGAGAGCGCAGAAGCCAATACCCCGGCTCCCATGGATGCAGCAAATACGATTGCCGTAGTACCATCGAGCAACGATTTTACCATTAGAATGCTATGGGTTCCTTTAATTCCACTTTCGATAGATCCCGTAATGCTCATCGCCCCTATACAATAGATCAGGCTTGCGCTGACAAAGGCTCTGGCAAACCGTCCATCTTCACTGCTTGCCAGTTTGCTTTCTATCCAGGTTCCCAACTTTTTTAGTTTTTGCTCAATCGAGAAGCATTCACCAATAATTCCACCCACAACGAGAGAACCTATCACAATAAGCGAATTATTCGTTTGCAGAGCCATCCCGGCTCCGACCAGAAGCACGGCTAAACCTAAACCCTGCATAATTATAGAGTTCATCTTTTTCGGCATGGCGTTTCCAAATAAAAGGCCCAAACCCCCGCCCAAAATAATAGCTGCTGCGTTAATAATTGTTCCCAGCATATCTTTTCCCCTTAAACCTGTTATATATTTTCAAGAAAGGATTACCCTGGCGTCCAGGGCCAGCAGATGATCTTCATAAACCAGTAAGGGGTTCAGATCCATTTCAGAAATATCCGGGTTTGCCAGCACCAGTTCAGAAAAAATAACCAGAAAATTAATAAGCAACTCCATATCCACGGCCTTGGCACCCCGCGCCCCCGCCAGCATTTTGCTTACTTTTGTTTCTTCTATCATTGATCTGGCTTCCTCCCTGCTTAAAGGCAGAATCCTCAAAGAAATGTCATTTATTATTTCTGCAAAAACCCCCCCGGCGCCAAAGACCAGAACCGGCCCAAAAACCTGATCCCTTTTACAGCCCAGCAACAGTTCGATCCCTCCGAACAGATGCTCCTGAATAATCACTCCGTCCAGACGTGCCCCTGGCTGTTTTTGATTTATTTCCACGTACATGGATGTAAAAGCTTTTTCGAGCTGTTGGCGATTTTCGAGCTTTAACTGTACTCCACCCACATCCGATTTGTGAATAATGTCCGGACTTTCGATTTTCATTGTAACAGGATAGCCGATGGCGTCTGCCAGCATGGCAGCCTCCCCGCTATTTTCAGCCCGGCCCCATCGAGCTGCAGAAATATCGTATGCTTCCAGAAGGCTAAGAGCGTCGGCCTGGGACAAATTGCCGGTTTTTCCTGCTAAAAGATTGATGGCATCCCCGCTTTTCCGGGAATGCGAAATAAGCTTTCCTCCTCCATTATTTTTACTTTTAATCAGATGATGGTATTTATACAGTGCAGCAAGCGCTCTGGCAGCACGCTCCAGGGAAGTATAAAAACCACCGTATTGTCTTTTTCCAATTTTTCCTCATAATGTCGATAGTTATTACCGCAGGATGAAACAACAACTGGTTTATGGGGATACCTGCCTGCTGTTTCACGAATAATTCCTGTAACATCCAAAAAATCTTCTTCAGCAGGCAAAGTTGAACCGGCTATGTAAATTACAGCGTCAATCTGCGGATCTTGCAGAAAGGCCTCCAGGATAAGGCGACAGCAATTATGATAACCGTTAAACATTGCGGCCGGCCAAATATCTATTGGATTTTGGCAACGCGCCCACTTGGGAAACAATGCCTCAATTCGCCTGATTGTCTCTTCTGCAGGGGCGGCAATTTCCAGCCCGGAACGGATGCAGGCATCCACGGCCATGACGCCTGCGCCACCAGAAATTGATATTATGCCGATCCGCTTTCCCCTGATCCCATTAAAAGTGCAGAATATTTTATTTAAATCACCCATTTCCTCAGGATCTGCCACCCGGATCAGGCCACACTGTTTAAAAGCAGCATCAAAAACTCTATCCTCACCGGAAAGCCTGCCGGTATGGGAACTCACTGCAAGCGATCCGGCGGTACTGGTTCCGGTTTTATAGATAACAACCGGTTTATGCGACACGGCCTCCTTGGCCGAAGCCATAAATTTTGCTCCATCCTGCAAACTTTCCATATGGATATCAATTATTTTAAGACGCGGATCGCGTGCCATATGGCCGATCACATCAGTGACACAGATATCCGTAGTATTGCCGGAATCAACAAGAATTCCTGTGCCTGTGCAGAACCGGGAGGCGCCCAAATAGAAAGCACCCGTCTGACAGATGATCCCAATCGGTTTGGCTGGATTGATAAAATCAACAAATGAAGTACAAAAGTTATGGTAGTTATTGATAACACCCAGGGTGTTGGGCCCAAGTACTCTGATACTGTATTTCGCTGCCAGACTTAGAAGCTCCTGTTGCAATAGAATGCCTTCCTCATCCCCGTCGAAAAAGCCCTGGGCAACGATAATTACGATTTTTACCCCTTTAATGGCACATTGGCTAAATAATTCAGTCACAGCGTGGCGGGGTGCGCAAATAACAGCCAGATCCGGTATTTCCGGCACATCCAATAAAGAAACAAAGAAACGCTGCCCAAGTTTTTCTCCCCCCTTTGGATTAACAGGATAAATCCGTCCCCGGTAACCCCACTTTAGCAACACCTCAAGCGTGCTGTTGCTGCCCCGCCCGGTACGGGTTGTTACCCCAACCAGTGCAATTGACTCCGGTGCAGTCAGCTTTTTATAATCAGAATCAGGCAACACTTTGAAAGACCCCCTCGATATATTCAATCTATTTTCGATGAACGATCATTTTGCCCCATCTCTATTGCTTTATCCGGATGTTCTGCAGGCTATCGAAAAGAGGTTATCCAAATTTCTCCCTCAAATATTTGTTCTACGCAACCATCCGCATAACCTTCAGTTTCTCATGGCCCTTCATAAATTTGGAAAGAAAAAAATCAGGGGATAGAATACCCAGGGGCAGCCCCGGCTATGATTGAACCCTGGATATGCGGAGGCTAATAAACGATAAAGGCGACAATGGGCTTCTTCGCCGCTGCCGCCTTGTCCAACTTCCAGTACTGGTCATTTTAATTAAATACAGAAAATAAACCTGATACTTTATGCAATGAAATCACCTGTAACTAATTCATCATCATGCTTGGCAAATAGGTAGCTATTACCGGAAACATCACAAGAATAGCCGTTGCGGCTATTAAGGCAAACCAGAAGGGCGTAACACCCTTAAATACGTCTTCCACCGAGGTATTAGTCGCTGAAGCGGTAACCATGCTGACTGGTCCTACCGGCGGGGTAATAAAACCGATATTGCACAGTAAAATAGTAATCACTCCGAACCATATCCCATTATAACCTGCAGCGGTAATAAGTGGATAGAATAGATTTGTAAAGATAACGATAATGGCCATGGCATCCATAACAAACCCGGCTGCAAAATAAATGACAAAAACAAGTCCGATCAGCGCTATAGGAGATAAATTAAGGGCTATGATATACTCTTTCAAAATTAGAGGAATTCTGGTAGCAGTTAAAAAATGCCCGTAAAGCGTGCCGCCAATTATCACAAGGAAAATCATTGCTGTAACATTGGCGGTCTCTTCCAACGCGGAATTAAGCCCCTTTTTGCTGAGCTGCCTTGTAATAAAAGCATAAAGCAAAGAAAGGAATGCCCCTATGGCTCCCCCCTCCGTTGCTGTAAATACTCCAAGCCAGATACCGCCCATGGAAAAAGCAAAAATAACCGGTACAGGCCAAATATCTTTTAAAGTCTGCATTTTAATGCTGAAAGGCGCAGGAGTCCCAATAGGCGCAAGGCTGGGATTAAATCTGACCAGCAGCCAGGCAGTAATTGCCAACAGAAAAGCAGTCAGGATGCCAGGAAGAATGCCTGCAATTAACAATTTCCCGATGGATTCCTCCGTAAGAGCGCCATAGACGATCATAAGGGAGCTCGGGGGAATTAATATACCCAATGTGCCACCGGCCGCCACACAGCCAGCCGCTAAAGTATCTTTATAGTTATGGGCGCGCATTTCGGGCACAGCAACCTTGCCAATCGTTGCCGCTGTGCCGATGTTGGAACCTGAAACAGCTGAAAAAAAAGCACAGGCGGTAATTGAAGCGATGGCAAGGCCTCCGCGAATATGGCCAAGCCAGGCATTAAAAGCATCAAAAAGCCGGCGCGCCAATCCCGATGTACCTAAAAACAAGCCCATTAAAAGAAACATTGGAATAACGCTAAGCGTATAAACAGCTGCATTGTTGAAAGTATCCGTTCCCAGCTTGATAAGAGCTGCCTGTGGACTTACAACCAGGGCATAGCCAACAGCCCCTATGATAACCATAACGATGGAAATGGGCATATGCAGAAAAACAAAAATTAATAACACTACAAAACTAAGAACTCCAATGAGAACTGTATTCATCTTTCAACCCCCTGTTGAACAGCTTGTTTAGTGACTTAATCAGATCCAGGAACAAAACAAGGGTGAAAAGCACAACCCCTATGGCCGATATTAATACAAAGGGATAAATAGAAACGCCCAACACTGGAGTCACCTGTTCGCCGATGTAAAGACGTGCCGTATAGGCAAACAATTGCCAGGAAACGATACAAAAGGTAATAAATGCAAAGAGAAAATTAAAGGCCTCGATAATATTTTGCCAAACAAGTGGCAGTCTTGTAACTAAAATATTTATTGCAATATGCACTTTGTTGATTTGGCTCCAACCCAATGCGGTACAAACGATTGCTCCCAGGCCAAAGCGTGTCAGCTCAAAAACTCCAAGAATAGGGTGATTAAAAAAATAACGCCCTGCAACATCGGCAACAGTAATCATCATCATTAAAAATATCAGCACCATGGAAAACTTCAAAAATGGAGCGTTAAGAACGTTTATGGCTTTTTTTATAAAAGACATTTTGCTTCCCCCCACCATGACTATTGCTTTTAGCCCCTGACTTTTTCTTTCCCGGGCACGAAATCGTACCCGGGAAAGAAAATCAGGTTCAAAACAGTTCCATTTGCATTCTCTTATATGGATTATTTTCCCTATTGCTTGTATTTCTCTGCCAATCTTTTTACTTCAGCATGGACCTCCTTGGCCGGTATCCCCTTCGCTTCCATTTCCGACAACCATTTTTCTTCCAGCGGTTCCAGCAATGTGTGTATCTTCTGCATTTCGGCCTCTGATAATTCGCTTATTATAAGGCCGTTTTCCTCCCATATTTCTTTGTCTTCCACAACACGGGCATCATACTGATCTCCAATTTGCTGGGGTAATTTGTCCATAATCCCCTCTATAATCGCCTGGTCTTCAGGGGAGATTTTGTCCCAGGAAGCCTTATTCGCTACGACAAAAAGCGGTGTGACATAGAGTTCAAAATGGAGAAACTCTTTGGCAACCTCGTGGAAATTATGTTCCAAAATCGAACATTGAGGCCCAAAGGTGCCATCCACTACCCCCCGCTGAATTGCATCATAGACCTCGGCATAAGGCATTGAAATGGGAACAATCCCCAAAACTTCGCATACATCATTTTGAATAGCCCCTGGCGTGCGGATCCTGAGACCTTTGAGATCGCTCACACTCTTAACCCGTTTGGTAGAAATCATCGTGGAAGTATCAGTGGCTCCCACCCAAATAGGTACTACCTCTCCATATTCCTTTTGAAAAGCTTCATTTGTTTTTAGAAGCTCTGCCGCTGTCAGACACACCTGTTTGGAAGAAGTAAACAAAAACGGAAATTCCAAAATACTGGTGAGCGGGAATATCCCCCTGGTATATGCCTGCAGCGAAAAGCCCATATCAACCGTTCCTGTTTTTACCGCATCATAGGTTTCATCCCCTTTGACCAAAACCGAACCGGGATGGAAATATATTTTTACCCTTCCGTTCGTCTTATCCTCCACCTCCTGGCAGAAAGGCTCCCATATGCCGGTATTTAAAGGATAAGTGGGATGGTGCCACGTTGCAAAGTTTAATTCTACAGTTTTAACGTTTTCAACAGGGGATTTTTCCCCGCCATTTTCTGAAGAAGAAGAAGGCGGAGTTTGAGCTTGTTGACCGCCACCACATCCACCAACAAGCAGAATGCACCCTAAAAATATCGTAATAAACAACAAGGCAAATAACTTTGTCTTTTTCATTAAGCTAAAAACCCTCCTTAAAAGGTTTTAAAATTCAGATGCTTTAAAACACAGGCTCTTTAAAAAACTTCAATCGTTTTGTTTGCCCTCCTCATAATCCCGCTTAAGCAAGCACACAATACACTTACACCATTACTTAACTCCCGTTACCAACGACGGCATATGAATAATTTAGCATTATCACCACCTCAATCAAAATGTTATTATCTATTTATCTGTCGCCTTACTATAATGAAATGCAAATATCGTGCCATTATTTTATTTTTTGGAAACCTATTCAGAATAGGCATAATAGACATAATTGCGCACCTTTATCCATATATCTGAAGTGATAAAATTTTCAATTGTCACTTTGCCTGCATTCATTTTTGTCACTGATGAATACAGTATTGTCTAATAAAAGAACAAAGGCGTGGAGAACGTTAAAAACTTTATTGAAAAAGCTATCCCCATTTAAAAACAAACCCATCCATCACAGATGTTTTTCCAGCCCACGTTGGCCCCCTGGGTTTCTGTCACTAGTTCTATTCCCTTGAATAACCTAAAAGTATATAATAGGGTATCTTAAGCAACAAACCCCTGATAAACTACTTGATTATAGGGAGGCGGGGCCTGATGAAATGGATAGTAAGCGGAGTTCTGATTTTGCTGGTTGTTGTATTAATTTCCCTCTACAACCGTCTGGTCACCTTGCGCCAAAGAATCAAAAACGCTTGGGCACAGATCGAGGTGCAGCTTAAGCGGCGTTACGATCTGATACCGAATCTTGTCTCCACAGTAAAGGGATATGCGGCCCATGAAAAAGAAACGTTTGAACGGGTGACCCGTGCCCGAAATATGGCCATTAGCGCACAAAACGTCCAGGAACAGGCCGGGGCGGAAAATATGCTTGCCGGCGCACTGCGGCAACTGTTTGCCCTGGCGGAAAATTATCCGGAGCTAAAAGCCAACACAAATTTTAAGCAACTTCAAGACGAGCTGACCAACACCGAAGGCAAAATTGCTTTTTCCCGCCAGTTTTACAATGATACAGTTCTCAAGTACAATACAGCCATCCAGCACTTCCCGACAGTATTATTTGCCAGCCTTTTTGGATTTCGGCAGGAGGGCTACTTTAACCTCGACGAAGAGGCAGAAGCACGCAAAAGCGTCAAGGTGGAGTTTTAGCTGCCCCCTCCAATGGAATGGCAACTTCCGTAGCAATAACAATAGTAAAACAGGTTTTAGACGACAATAATAAGGCGGGTTTTCAGATATGGGCTATGAAAACAATAAAACAAAGGATCATGTTAATCTGCGCTTTGATCACCGCTTCGATCAGTGTAAAAATCACCGTCGGGGAAAGTTTTATCCCCCATCCCCCACTCTGCTCCATATAGGGTTGGGGTTGGCTCTGGCCATCCTGATAATGCTTGCGGGAGCAGCACCGGTACACGCCGACGGAGATCGTTCTTTCTATTTCCCCCAGGTGCTCATCGAGGCGGAGTTGCATCCCGATGGAACGATGACCGTGGCGGAAAAGCGCACCTTCAGTTTCAATGGGCGCTACCGGGGCGCCTGGGAGTATATCTATCTCAAGCATAACGCGTCGATCAAGGATATCCTTGTCAGCGAAGAGGGGGAATCCTACCGGCAGATGCCTCCGGGAACCCAGGACGTGCCGGGTATTTTTTACATCGAGGAACACCCGGATCATATTTATATAGATTGGAGCTTTGAAGCAGTTAACGAAACGCGCACCTTTACCATCTCCTACCTGGTGGAGGATGCAGCGCTGGCCCACCAGGACGTAGCTGAGCTTTATTACCAGTTTATTGGGGATGAATGGGATGAGCGCACCGATTACGCCAGAATCGTTTTGTCCCTGCCCGGCGAGGTTTCCGCCGAAGACCTGCTGGTCTGGGGACATGGCCCCCTACAGGGAAATGTAGCCCAAGAAGGTGCAAACCGGGTTGTCTGGGAGATAGAAGGCCTGCCCCGCCGCACTTTCCTGGAGGGCAGGGCTGTTTTCCCATTGGAG
>CAZAQM010000070.1:0-9780 GCA_964487385.1 uncultured Dethiobacter sp. | reverse complement strand
CTTTATCTTTGAAGGGCTGATCCTGGGGCTGGTGGGAGCGGCCGTTCCCGTCATCGTTATTCAGGTAAGCTATCAGGCTGCCGCGGAGTGGATTGGGGCAAATATCTACTTTGTCTCCCTGCTGCCCCCGGAGCAAATCGGGACGGAAGTGGCCCATATCCTCATCCCGTTGGGTGTTATCCTTGGCACGCTGGGCAGCACTCTGTCGGTGCGGCGCTTCCTGAATGTGTAGATCCCTGCAACAATGATTATTTAACGAGGAGGTTTCCCCCTTGCATGCGCCTAAATTCCGTTTTTATTTGATTACAATTTTGATTTCTTCTCTGCTTCTTACCCTCATGCTGCCGGCTTATGCCAACCAGACCGTTTTGGAGCAGCGAATCAAGCAAACCCAACAGGAACAAAACCAGCTCCAAAGGGATATAAACGCCAGGAAGGGGCAGTTAAAGGAGTACCAAAGCGAAGAAAAACGGCTGCTTGCTGAGTTGAATGCGCTGGAACAGGGCTTGGAACAATTCCGCCGCGAGCTGAACAAACTGGAAAGGGAAATTGAGCAAACAGAAACTTACATAGAGATTACCGAAGCGGAGCTGCGGGAAGCGGAAAGGCAGATAGAGCAGCGGGACGAATTTCTGAAAATGCGGCTGCGGGCCATTTATGAAAAAGGAGAGGCTGGCTATCTGGAGGTTCTTTTTCAAACTTCCAGTTTTGCCGAGTTTACCAGCAGGTTAAACGATTTGAAACTCATTGCCGAGAACGATTATCTCATCCTCGAACAGGCCTATGCCGAAAGGCAGGCCATCCAGGAGAAAAAGGACGGCCTGGAAAAAGAGAGAGAAAACCTGTTGGAACTTAAAATGGAGAGACAGAAAAGCCGGGATGCGCTTAACCTGCAAATGGCCGAACGGGAAAAATTGATGGAGGATGTCCAGCAGTCCATCGAAGCGCAGGAGCGGGCCATCGAAGAGCTGGAGCAGGAGGCTGGCAAGGTGGCCAGCTTAATTAAACAGCTCCAGGAGGAGATGCGCAGCCTGATGGGGGATCTGGTCCCTTCCGGAAAGCTGCTCTGGCCCCTGGCGGAATATGGCAAATCATGGATAACATCCAATTATGGCTACCGTACCCACCCCATCACAAAAAAACCGGGGGTTTTTCATGGGGGTGTCGATATCGGCATTCCCAGGACGCGCTGGCCCGGCTCCCCAACTTATAACGGCAACCCGGTTCATATCAGGGCCGCCGATCATGGCATCGTTCTTTTTGCCGGAGTGAGCGGCAGCCTGAGCTCCGGTTATGGGCGGATGGTCATTATCTCCCATGGCAGCGAGTTGGCCACTGTCTATGGCCACTGCCACACCATCCTCGTTTCCGCCGGGCAATCCGTAACCCAGGGGCAGCCCATCGCTGTCGTCGGCTCTACCGGCAGCAGCACGGGGCCGCACGTGCACTTTGAGGTGCGGGTAAACGGCGACAGAAAAGACCCCATGGGCTACTTTTAACAGGGCGGATGATGGCAGCAGGTGGGATTGGCCCAGGCAAGGGAGTGGTACTTTACCGGTCTAAAAAAGTTTTCACTGCATAAAATATGTTCTACGGCATAAAAACGAAAATGGAGTTTAGGCAGTGGAATCAAAGGCATAATAATGGCATACCTTCTTTAAAAGAGAAATGGTGATGGTGCTGATGAAAAAACGGGGCTTTTTTGCTGTGTTGCTGTGTCTGCTCCTGCTAAGCAACATGGCAACATATTTTTATACCCGTTTTTTGTTTTTATCCCCGGCTGCAGAGGTGGTCGGTGAACAAAGAAGCGGGGAAAGGCTTCTCGGGGAGGTCCATGACATCTTAAAAAAACGATATTATCAACTCCCCGATGAGGAAGACTTATTTCATGGTGCAGTTAAAGGGATGCTGGATTCCCTCGGCGATCCGTACACAGCTTATCTGCAGCCCGAATCGCTGCAGGATATGCTGGCTGAGACAACCGGCATGTTTAGCGGCATCGGTGTGGAAATAGCCGAAGACGAAGGCGAAATACTCATTTTGCGCGTGCTCGATCATACCCCTGCCTTCCATGCCGGTTTATACCAGGGCGATCGCATTTTAGAGGTTGACGGGAAGGGCATGGCCGGCATGGCCTTGGATGAGGTGGCCCGCCTGCTGCGGGGGCCTGGTGGAACTACAGTGAATATTATGCTTCGCCGGCCAGGCGAAAGCGAGCTGCTTTCTGCCAAACTGACAAGGGAACAAATTGAGCGGGATACCGTCTTCAGCAACCGCCTGGACGGGAAGCTTGCCTATATAAAAATAACCTGTTTTGATCAGAATACCGGTGTGGATTTCCGCAACGCGGTAAATCTGTTGGAAAAGGGGGGCCTGGAGGGCTTGGTTGTCGATCTGCGCGACAATCCCGGCGGCCTTTTTGATGAGGCGATCGAGGTGGGCAAATTTATCGTGCCCGCCGGGGAAATTACCAGGATGGTCGATCGGGAGGGGAAAGTGCTCGATCGCTATTTTTCCCGGGCCGACCCCCGAAACTATCCGCTGGTCGTGTTGGTAAACCAGTATACTGCCAGCGCGGCGGAGATTATCGCCGGGGCGCTCCAGGATAGTAAAAGTGCTGTGTTGGTGGGCAAGCCGACTTACGGTAAAGCCTCCGTGCAGTCGCTGCAAAGCCTGAGCGACGGCGGGGCCCTGCGCTATACCATCGCCAGATATCTAACGCCGGGCGGCAGGGATCTCCATAGGGATGGCCTTCAGCCGGATTTCGAAATAAGCTTGCCCGACGGCTACTATCTTAAAAATATGCCTGTTCCCCGGGGGCTTGCACCTGGGGACACAGGCGAAAAGGTCCTCATCCTGCAGAGGATGCTGCGGTGCCTGGGATATTCGCCGGAGATAACAGGTGTCTATGATGAAATGCTCCTAAACGCCTTGCACAGCTTTCAGAAGCAAAACGGTCTGCCCCCGGGGGTGCTCGACGATTTAACCAGGGAAGCGCTGCGCTATTCCCTGGCCGAAAGGTCCCGTATGCTCGATGAACAGCTGGATTTTGCCCTGACCCTGTTAAGAGAGCAGGCGGATCTGGCCTAAAACTAGCGATATGAAAGGGGAAAGATCTTTGCAGATCTGGGTTAATATTTTTTCCTTGATGCTTAAAACCATGCTTTATTCCTTTGTCAGCCCTTATTTTTGGCTGATCATTTTTATCGTCCTGGTCCAGTACCGCCGGGCAGTCAACCTGGAGAAAAAGTTGTTTGGCAGCGCTGTCAATAGCCTCTGGCGGGTTACCCTTTCCTCTGTCCTCTATGGTCTCCTGGGCGGCCTTTTCGGCAGCATCCTGCTCCTGTTGCTGGGGATTTCCCTGGATAGCGTGGGGATTGTCTACCTTTGGCCTGTGGCCCTTTTTCTTTTTCTGTTCAACCCGCGTTTCCTTTGTTTCGCTTACGCCGGGGGGATTATTGCCGTTTTTTCCCTTCTCCTCCGCGTCCTGCTGCCGGTTTTCCCTTTTTTGGGGGATAACAAGATACTGGCAGGGGCCGTGGAGATCCACCTTCCCAGCCTGCTGGCGCTGATTGGCGTCCTGCATCTGACGGAATCGCTGCTCATTTACCTCAGCGGCCACAGCGGCGCCAGCCCCATCTACCTGAAAACCCCCGGCGGGGAAGTCGTCGGGGGGTACAGCCTGCAGCGCTTCTGGCCCCTGCCTTTGATAGGGCTGTGGGCACTGGCAGTGGCGGAAAACTCCCAGATGTTCGTCAGCGGCGTTCCCATGCCGGAGTGGTGGCCCCTGCTGGGGACCGTTCTGCACCTTGGAGCCAGCGAAAAGATTATCTATTTGATGTTTCCCATCGTGGCCGGTTTGGGTTACAGCGATATAGCCCTTTCCAGCGATCCCGCCGCCAGAAGGATAAAAACAGCAAAAAGCCTGGCTGTTTACAGCCTCCTGCTTTCCGCAGCAGCAGTTTTATCGGTGTATCTGCCTTTTTTAACTATTTTTGCGGCACTTCTGGCCCCGCTGGGGCATGAATATTTAATTCAAAAAGGGACCAGGGAGGAATATTCCAAACCACCTCTTTTTAGTGAAAGCGCCGGCCCCGGTTTACAAATACTGGCTGTGCTCCCGGCCAGCCCGGCAGAAAAGGCGGGGCTGAAGAGCGGTGATGCATTGGTGGAAATAAACGGCATGGCCATTAGCTCTGAGTTCGATTTTTGGAGCGCCGTGCGCCTAAGCGGTTATCTGATCCTGAGGGTTAAACGGGAAAATCAGGTCAGGGAAATTTCCGTAAAGACCCATTCTTACCCAATGTATCAGTTTGGAGCCATCTTTGCCCCCCGGGGTGATGCCAGAATTTACCTGGAGGCCGGTAAAAGCTCTCTCTGGAAGAGGTTTAAGAGAAAACGTTAACAACGAAAGACCCCGGGATGGCAACATCGAAGCCTTTTTAAGAGTAGCAAGAGCTTTTCTTGGATAAAATAACTGTGATTCCACTGCAAATGGCATTTAGGCAGTAGATTCATCTGTCGGAAAAAGCAGCGAAGGAAAGGCAGGCAGCTTATGCAGCAAGAAGAATTTCAACAAAAAATAGCCCGGGTTTTAAACAGCATCCGCCAAAACAGATATAAACTGGAACAATACCTGATCACCATGCAGGCGCAGCAGCAGGTTATGCTGGACAGTCTGCAAAGGCTCATGGATGAACAGCTGACGCTACAGGGAAGCATTACGGGAAGCCTTTCCCAATTTGAGGAAAAGGCGGGCGCCAGCCAGGGGTTGCAGGGGATCTTCTATGGAAACCCCATGCTGAAGAGCGAGATTATGCAAAAAAGGATCGTTCTGGAGCGAAGCCTGCAAAAGCTGCGGGAGATGAGCTCCCAGATGCAATTGAAGATACAGCAGGCCGGCAAAAGCATCCAGGATATCGGGCGCTATGTTTCGCCGGAAATGATCCAGGAAGAAAGGGATATGGAAGATCTGCTGGGGCTCCTTCCGAATTTGCAGGAAAAGGCTATCCTCGTGGAGGGTTAGCTATACAAAAGGGGCGGGAACTTGTTCCCGCCCGCGCCGATCTTAGCCCTGCTTTTTCCATGTTGTGCTGTCTGCTATGGTTTTTTTCAAACCATGATCCGGCAGATATCGTTCGTAAACCCCAGCGGATCCTCCACTGGCAGACCCTCGATGAGAAGGGCCTGATTATAGAGCAGATTGGTATAGAGCTCCAGTTTTCCCCTGTCCCCGTCGTAGGCCTTTTTGATCGTGTTTATGACCTCATGGTTGATGTTTATCTCCAGGATTTTGTTTGCCTTGATCTCCTGGTTATCCGGCATGGGCATAGCCTTCAATATTTTTTCCATCTCAATAGAGAGCTCGCCTTCGCTGGAGAGGCAGACAGGGTGGTTTTTTAACCTTTTGGAAGCCTTGACGTCGCTGACCCTATCTCCTAAAATCTTTTTCATCTCGGCAAACAGTTCCTCATAATTTTGCTGCCCGGTTTCAGCCTGGTCATCCTTTTCATCTGCTTCGATGCCCAGATCCCCGCTGGAAACCGATCTAAATTCCTTATCCTTATATTCCCTGAGCATTTTTATGGCAAACTCATCGATATCATCGGTAAAATAAAGCACTTCAAATCCTTTGTCCGCCACGAGCTCTGTTTGGGGCAGCTTATCGACTCTCTCGATGGAATCTCCTGCGGCGTAGTAAATATATTTTTGTTCCTCGGGCATTCTGGAGATATATTCCTCCAGGGTGACCATTTTTTTCTGTGTGGATGAATAAAAGAGCAGCAAATCCTGCAAAAAATCCTTATTCATACCGAATTCGCTGTAGATGCCATACTTTAACTGACGCCCAAAGGACTTATAAAAGGTTTCAAATTTATCCCTTTCCTTTTTTAAGCTGTTTTCCAGTTCATTTTTAACCTTGGTTTTAATATTTTTGGCGATGAGCTTCAGCTGTCTGTCATGCTGCAGCATCTCCCTGGATATATTGAGGGAAAGGTCCTCTGAATCCACCATCCCTTTGACAAAACTAAAATAATCCGGCAGCAGATCAGCACATTTATTCATGATCATGACGCCGTTGGCGTACAGTTCCAGGCCCTTTTCATACTCCTTTGTATAAAAATCAAAAGGGGGCTTCTCCGGTATGAACAGGACTGCGTTATAACTCACGGCGCCATCGACGCTGATATGCATATGCCAGAGCGGTTTATCGAAACCATAGTGTTTTTCCGTATAAAAATTTTCATAGTCTTCCTGGACCAGCTCGTTTTTGTTTTTCTTCCAGAGGGGAACCATGCTATTGACGACCTGTTCCTCCGTATACTCCTCATATTCGCTTTCGCTGCCTTCTTTCAGCCTGCTGCTGGTGATATCCATCTTTATGGGGTAGCGGATAAAGTCGGAGTATTTCTTGATGATGGATTTGATACGATATTCGTTTAGATAATCATCAAAATCCTCATCTTCGGTATTATCCTTAATCTTGAGGATGACATCGCTGCCGGCGGTCTCTTTTTCGCCCGGTTCGACCGAATAACCCTCCGATCCCGACGACTCCCATACGTAAGCTTCATCGCTGCCGAAGGCCCTGCTGATAACCGTGACCGTATCCGCCACCATGAAGGCCGAGTAGAACCCCACGCCAAATTGTCCGATAATATCATAGCCGCTTTCCTGCTCATTCTCCCGTTTAAAGAGCATCGAGCCGCTTTTGGCGATGATGCCCAGATTATCGTCCAGTTCTTCCCTGGTCATGCCGATACCCGTGTCGGAGACCTGCAATATTCTGTTTTCTTTATCGATAGTAACTTTAATATGATAGTTTTCCGGATCGAAGGAAAGGGAATCATCCGTCAATGTTTTATAATAAATCTTATCGATGGCATCGCTGGCATTGGAGATGAGCTCCCTCAGGAAAATTTCCCGGTGGGTGTAAACGGAGTTGATCATTAAATCCAATAATCTCCTGGATTCCGCCTGAAACTGTTTTTTTGCCAATTTTATCTCTCCCTTGCATCTATCTTTGTTCATGTTATGATTATATTGCCTTTTTAAGAAAAAACAAACCCGGTTTTGCCGGGCTTGTTTTTGCCAGTTTAAAAAAGGGGGTTATTCGACATCGATCTTAATGGAATGATCCTCTTTGACACTCTTGGGTACATCGATTTTCAGCACGCCGTCCTGCATTTTTGCCGTAATTCCTTCTGGTCTGGCATCGGCCAGGTAAATCGACCGTTTCATCGAGCTGTAAAATCTTTCCCGGTGTAAATAATTCTTTTTCTCTTCCTGAATATCTTCCTCCCTGTCGACGGAAACAGTCAGCCTTCCTTCGAACATTTCGATATTTACCTCTTCCTTTTTCACACCGGGAAGCTCAGCCTCGATGAGGTATTCCCTTTCGTTATCCCGGACGTCCACCTTGAAGGTGCTTCCAGCCAGACTTCTTTTCGACCATGTATCGCTGAAAAAGTCGTCAAGCATGTTGTAGAAGTCCGCAAAACCGGGCGTCCTGATACCTAAATTTCTGTTGAAAGGAATCAATCCTGCCATGTTTAACAACTCCTCGCTGAAGTATTTTGTTAGCACTCTCAATCATTGAGTGCTAACAAAAAGATACCATATTTTCTCTATCCTGTCAACGGTTTATGGAAAAAAAACAAAAAAAGGATGACAGACAGCAGCTTGGAGCGAGGGATGGGAAGCTGGATGGCGATTTGTCTTTCCATGGAGATGAAGCCAGGAATGGCGACGGGTGCGGTGGGGTACGGGCTTTTAACGTGTTTAAGTTCTTTGACCGGAAAGATACTTTTGTGATATAATTTATTGATAATCTTTATTGATAACCCGCAACAGCAGAAAAAGAAAAAGGTAAAAATGAAGCAAAATTGCTTCAACAAGGGTGGCTATTCTTGGATGGCATTTTTTTGGTTATTTGGTTACCGGTATTATATGCAAAAGGCAGGCTTTTGTAATGGGCAAAATTGCAGGACGCATTGGCTATAAGCAGGAAAATCCGGAAAAACAGTTTCAGCTGGTTTCCGAGTTTTCTCCCCAGGGGGATCAGCCCCTGGCTGTGGAGAAGCTTCTCAGCGGTCTCGGGCAGGGATTCAAAAATCAGGTCTTGCTGGGTGTAACAGGATCGGGGAAGACCTTTACCATGGCCAAGGTTATCGAACAATACCAAAGGCCCACCCTGGTCATCGCCCCCAACAAAACCCTGGCAGCGCAGCTCTGCAGCGAGTTTAAAGAATTTTTCCCGCATAACGCGGTGGAATTTTTTATCAGTTACTATGATTATTATCAGCCGGAAGCCTATATCCCTCAGGCGGATATCTATATCGAAAAGGATTTTTCCATCAACGAGGAGATCGATAAGCTCCGCCACTCGGCCACCAGTGCTCTTTTTGAACGCCGGGATGTCATCATCGTGGCCAGCGTTTCCTGTATTTACGGCTTGGGTTCCCCTGTGGAATACGGGGAGCACGTTCTTTCCCTAAGGCCGGGAACGGTGATGAAAAGGGATGATCTTCTGCGCAGGCTGGTGGCCATACAGTACGAGCGCAACGACATGGACTTTCACCGGGGGACGTTCCGGGTGCGGGGGGATGTCATCGAGATCTTTCCTGCCTCCTTTACCGGGGCGGCTATCCGCGTGGAACTTTATGGGGACGAGATCGAAAGGCTGCGGGAGATCGACGTCCTTACCGGCAGGGTGCTCGGTGAGCGTTCCCATGCAGCCATCTTCCCGGCTTCCCACTATGTAACCGGCAAGGAGCGCCTGGGGGAGGCCATGCGGGATATCGAACTGGAGCTGGCGGAAAGGCTGAACGAACTGCGCAGCCAGGATAAACTGGTGGAGGTCCAGCGCCTGGAACAGCGCACGAGATATGATCTGGAAATGATGATGGAGATGGGTTTTTGCAGCGGGATCGAAAACTATTCCCGTCATCTGGACAGGCGTCCTGCCGGAAGCAGGCCCTATACCCTGCTGGATTATTTCCCCCGGGATTTCCTGCTCTTTATCGACGAATCCCATGTCAGCATCCCGCAGATCCATGGCATGTACGGCGGCGATTTCTCGCGTAAAAGCACCCTTGTCGAACATGGTTTCCGCCTTCCCTCGGCTCTGGATAACAGGCCGCTGCGTTTCGATGAATTCAGGGGCCTGGTCAGCCGGCTGATCTATGTATCAGCAACTCCCGGGGAATTATGAACTGGAAAAGGCACAGCAGGTTGCCGAGCAGATCATCCGCCCTACAGGGCTGGTCGATCCGGAGGTTACCGTCCGGCCTGTGGAGGGCCAGGTTGACGATCTTTTTGGGGAAATTCAAAAAAGGGTGGCCCGCAGCGAAC
Organism: uncultured Dethiobacter sp.; assembly: GCA_964487385.1. Taxonomy (GTDB): domain Bacteria; phylum Bacillota; class Dethiobacteria; order DTU022; family UBA8154; genus DUNV01. The sequence continues at coordinate 426 of CAZAQM010000070.1, read as the reverse complement.
GGGTGCTGGTCACGACGCTGACCAAGCGCATGGCTGAGGATCTGACGGATTATTATCGGGAAATGGGTATCAAGGTGCGCTATATGCATTCGGATATCGATTCCCTGGAACGGCTGGAAATTATCCGCGGCCTGAGGTTGGGGGAATTTGATGTTTTGGTCGGCATAAACCTCTTGCGCGAGGGGCTCGATCTGCCGGAGGTTTCCCTGGTGGCTATCCTCGATGCCGATAAGGAAGGCTTCCTGCGTTCTGAGCGCTCACTCGTCCAGACGATTGGCAGAGCCTCCCGGAATATTAATGGGCGGGTGATCATGTATGCCCGGGATATTACCCCCTCCATGGCGGCTGCCCTGCGGGAAACAGAGCGCCGCCGGAACAAACAGATTGCCTATAACGAGGAAAACAATATAATACCGCGCACAGTGC
>CAZAQM010000069.1:0-9785 GCA_964487385.1 uncultured Dethiobacter sp. | reverse complement strand
TGAAAGGCGCCCGATGCTGCAGCGCATCTATGGGACTGTTTTCCCCAGGGCAAAAGAGCTGGAAGATTATTTGCAGCAACTCGAAGAGGCCAAAAAACGGGATCACCGCAAATTGGGCCGGGAGCTTGATCTTTTTTCCTTTCATGAGGAGGGCCCGGGTTTTCCCTTTTACCATCCCAACGGCATTATTATACGCCGGGAACTGGAAAATTTTTGGCGGGAGGAACATCGTAGAGCCGGTTACCTGGAAATAGAAACGCCTATAATCCTCAACCGCAAACTCTGGGAACAATCGGGCCACTGGGAGCATTACCAGGAGAATATGTATTTTACCAGGATCGATGAACAGGATTATGCTGTAAAACCGATGAACTGCCCGGGCGCCATGCTCATTTTTAAAGCGGGAATGTACAGTTACAGGGATCTTCCCTTGCGCCTGGCGGAAATGGGGCTCGTGCACAGGCATGAAAAATCGGGAACCCTTCACGGGCTGATGAGGGTGCGCAGCTTTACCCAGGATGACGCGCATATTTTCATGCTTCCCGAGCAAATCGAGGAGGAGGTAATCGGGGTTCTCGATCTAGTCGATAGATTTTATCAAATTTTTGGTTTTGAATATCATATCGAACTTAGCACCCGGCCGGAGGAATCCATGGGTTCGGACGAGATGTGGGAAAAGGCTACCGCCGCCCTTCATAACGTGCTGGTTAAAAGGAATATTCCTTACACGATCAATGAGGGCGATGGGGCTTTTTATGGTCCCAAGATCGATTTTCACCTGCAGGATTCACTGGGGCGGACCTGGCAATGCGGTACAATCCAGCTCGATTTTCAAATGCCCGAAAAGTTTGATCTGAGTTATATCGCCCAGGATGGGCAAAAGCACCGCCCAGCCATGATCCATAGAGTCGTTTACGGCGCCATTGAACGTTTCATTGCCTTGCTCATCGAACACTATGCCGGGGCTTTTCCTCTTTGGCTTGCGCCCGTCCAGGTCAGCGTTATCCCCATTACCGAGCGGCAGCACGAATATGCTTCCGGGATCAAAAAACGCCTGCAGGAAGAGCTGATTCGCGCCGGGCTGGATAGCAGAAATGAAAAGGTGGGCTACAAAATCAGGGAAGCGCAGGTTAAAAAAGTACCTTATATGCTGATTGCCGGTGATCGGGAAGCTGCAGATGGCACTGTTTCCCTGCGCCATCGCGAGAAAGGGGACTTGGGTCCAATTTTCCTTAACGATTTTATTACCAAGGTCAGGGAGGAAATTAGTAAAAAAACGCGGTGAACAAAAGAAATATTGAAAAGTATTTGACGAATGCCCGTCATTATGGTATATTTACAGGCATAAATAAGAAGAAGCACCTGCTTCTCACCTTGCGACGCGATTTTAAGCTGTTACCAGGGTTTTTCATGGTGGGGTTTAATGTATGAGCGATCCATATGCAGGTGGGGCCAACCTGCATTTTTATTTTTTATGAAACGATTCCGGAGGTGAGATAAAGATTAACAAAGAATTATTTATTAACCAAAAGATTAGGGCCAGAGAGGTCAGGCTTATCGGCAGCGAGGGTGAGCAGCTCGGCATTATGTCTTTGGATGAGGCGTTGGGTTTGGCAAGGGAAAAAAGTTTGGATTTGGTCAATATTGCTCCCCAGGCAAAGCCTCCTGTTTGCAGGATTATGGATTTTGGGAAATACAAGTTTGAACAGAGCAAGCGGGAAAAAGAAGCACGTAAAAAGCAGAAGACGACCTCTGTCAAGGAAGTAAAGATGCGGCCCAACATTGAGAGCCACGATTTCCAGGTCAAAGTGCGCAATGCCCTGCGTTTCCTGCAGGGCGGGGATAAAGTCAAAGCTTCAGTAATCTTTCGCGGGAGAGAGATTACGCATCCCGAACTGGGCCGGGCCCTCTGCCTGAAATTTGCCGAAGAACTTCAGCAGATCTGTGCTGTGGAAAGGGAGCCCAGGCTTGAAGGAAGAAACATGGTGATGATTCTCTCGCCTAAATAATAAAATGTTGAAATTATGAGCAAAAAGGGGACATAGTCATGCCGAAAATGAAAACACATCGCGGAGCAGCAAAGCGATTCAAAAAGACAAAGACTGGTAAAATAAAGAGATATTATGCTTTCCATACCCATATCCTGGAGAAAAAATCTCCCAAACGGAAAAGAAAACTGCGCGGTTCCACCTTGGTATCAAAAAGCGATCACAAGCGGATTAGCATTTTACTGCCGTATTAACCAACCAACAAGGAGGGTATAAAATGCCCAGAGTAAAAAATAGCGTTGCAACTAGAAAAAGAAGAAAAAAGATCCTCAAACTAGCCAAGGGATACTTTGGAGCGAAGAGCAAACTTTTCAGGGTTGCTAATCAACAGGTAATGAAATCGCTGTTGTATGCCTACCGGGATCGCAAGGTGCGCAAGCGGGATTTCCGCAGGCTTTGGATCGCCCGCATTAATGCCGCCACGCGGAACAACGGGCTACCTTACAGCAAGTTTATGAACGGCCTAAAGAAGGCAGGCATAGAAATAAACCGAAAAATGTTGGCCGAACTGGCCGTTAGCGATCCCACTGCTTTCAAGAAAATGGTAGAGATAGCCCAGGGCGGTAAAAGTTAGAAAAGATAAAAGTTAAGAGACGGGAGCGGCGGTAAAATATGGCTTCCCACGTTCCGCCGATTCGCTTGCTGAAGGAATATCGCAAGCTGGCTTTGAGAAAGTTCAGGAAAAAAAGCAGTAAGATGATCCTGGAGGGAATCCAACTCGTCAAAGAAGCACTGCAGGCCGGGGTAAAGCTGGAAAGCCTGATCTATACCCCGGAATTTGCGGCAAAGCCCGAGTCCGGGGCATTGCTGGCGAAGGCTGGCGGCTGCGGGGGCAGAATATTTCAAATGGATGCTGCTGCCTTCGCCGCCATTGCCCAAACGGAGACCCCCCAGGGGGTTGCCGCCATTGCCCCCATACCGGAAAAAAAGGTTATCCTTTGCCGCGATGAGGATTTATTTCTTGTACTGGACCGCATACAGGATCCGGGCAACCTGGGCACGATCATCAGGACAGCTGCCGCCGCGGGAATTGGCGGTATCATTCTCCTGCAGGGCACGGCGGATCCATACAGCCCCAAGGCCCTGCGGGCCTCCATGGGGGGTATTTTTTACATTCCTATTATTCTGGAGGCGGAAATGCCGGATTGGAGCGTTTTCCTGAAAGAGCAGGGAGTGCAGCTCGTTGCTGCCGATCCCCGAGGGGAGCTGCCCTATTACCGGGTTGATTTTCAAAGGCCCAGTGCTGTTATTATCGGCAATGAAAGTCAGGGGGTTGGGAAGGATCTGCTGGAAAAAGCAGAGACAAAGGCCTATATACCTTTAAAAGGAAAATTTGACACGCTCAATGCCGCTATTGCCGCGGCAGCTTTTATACTGGAAAGCCAGCGCCAGAAAAATTTCCATTAATTACTCCAACATTGTCTTTTTAAAAGAATTGTGCTATAATTTATGCAGGTTCCTGAAAGATTTTAGGAAAGGGGTCACTTTTATGCTGGCCGCCGAATTTTTCTGGAAATTGTTTGAAAGCACAGGATCAGTAGCCGCTTACTTACTATATAAACGCCTTTGTTCTTATTCATAACTAAATGAATCTAAAGCCATGAAGGGGAAAAGTACTCTCTGGCTGAATCTCTAGAGAGGAGGGCCGTGGCTGGAAGCCTTCCGATAAGCCTTGACGAAGTTCGCCCCGGAGTTAACGGTTGAAAGGCCATCCTGCCGAGTAAGCCGCTTTCGGAATGCCCCGTTATCGTTTTGGAGAGAACTCGAAAAGAGTTAATTAGGGTGGTACCGCGGAAAACTTTCGTCCCATAGCAAGATAGGGGCCGAAAGTTTTTTAGTTTATACAGAGGTAAAATGGTGAAAAATATGAAATATATACTAATCCTTGACAGGGAGGCTAGATTTTGATGCAGAAAACAATTCACGAAAGGATTGAGGAACTGCGGGGGCAATTCCATCAAGGCATTGATGCTGCGCCGGATCTGGAGGCCGTGGAAAAGCTTCGGGTCAGATTTTTGGGCAAAAAAGGGGAGGTAACGGCCCTCATGCGTGGTATGGGCCAGTTGACGGCCGAAGAGAGGCCTTTGTTTGGTAAGTTGCTCAACGAGTTTAAAAGTTTTGCCGAACAAACCCTTGAAGGCCGAAAAAGACAGCTCAAAGAAAAGGATGCTGCCTTGCGCTGGGAAAAAGAGCGTCAGGACATTACCCTTCCCGGAAAGCCTTTCCGCTTCGGCCGCAAGCATCCGCTGACCATTATTTCTGAAGAGATAGAAGAAATTTTTTCCTACATGGGTTTTCAAATAGCTGAAGGACCTGAGGTCGAGTTGGATTATTACAACTTTGAAGCGCTGAATATTTCCAAAGATCACCCGGCCAGGGATATGCAGGATTCATTTTACATCAACCCGGAGGTCCTTTTGCGCACGCATACATCCCCCATGCAGGTCCGCACCATGGAGGCCATGGCGCCAAAGCTTCCCGTCAGGATTATCTGCCCCGGAAAAGTATTTCGCCGGGACGACGATGTAACACACTCTCCCATGTTCCATCAGGTGGAGGGGCTGGTAGTCGATCGGGGAATATCGTTGGCCGATCTCAAAGGAATTCTCATGCTCTTTGCCAGGGAAATGTTCGGCGCGGGCAGGGAGCTTCGCTTCAGGCCCAGTTTTTTCCCCTTTACCGAGCCCAGCGCCGAGGTGGATATTTCCTGCATTATCTGCGGCGGGAGCGGCTGCAGGACCTGCGGGGATACCGGCTGGCTGGAGATACTTGGCTCGGGCATGGTTCACCCCCGGGTGCTGGAGGTTTCCGGCTATGATCCCGAGGAGGTAACCGGTTACGCTTTTGGCCTCGGTATTGAACGCATAGCTATGTTAAAGTACGGCATAGATGATATACGGCTTTTCTATTATAATGATCTGCGCATGCTGCAGCAATATTGAAACAATATTGAAAGGGAGTATCTAGATGAAAGTTCCTTATAACTGGCTCAGGGATTATATTGAAATTGAAATATCGCCGGAAGAACTAGCTGAGCGCCTGACCATGGCCGGGCTGGAGGTGGGAATAGTCAGCGTCTTTGCCCCTCTCGGCGAACATTTTGTTGCCGGGCGCATCGTCTCCCTGCGGGAACATCCTCATGCCGCCAACCTCCAACTGGTTAAAGTCGATCTGGGGGGCGAAATCCTGGAGGTCGTCTGCGGGGCAACAAACATAGGCCGGGGGGATATGGTTCCCGTAGCCCTTTCCGGTGCTGTGCTGCCGGGAGGGGAGATTATCCGCCCCACGGACATTAAGGGTGTCCTCTCCCCGGGGATGCTTTGCTCCGGAGGTGAGCTGGGGCTGGAAATTGCCGAGGAGGAACCGGGTATTATGCTTCTCGATATGAAATGTTCCCCCGGGGATAAGCTGACGGACCTTCTTCCCTTTAATGAACCGGTCCTGGAAATCGATCTGACGCCCAACCGGGGTGATTGCCTGGGATTGCTGGGAATTGCCAGGGAAGTGGCTGCCCTTACGGGTAAAAAATTGCTGTTGCCCCCTGATGAGGTGGAGGAAGAAGGTAAAAAAATTGAGCAACTGGCTGGCGTGGAAATATTCGATACCGATCTCTGCTTTCGTTATACAGCCAGGATTATGGAGGGTATTGCCATTAAACCTTCCCCTTTGAAAATGCAGCTCAGGCTCCTTGCCGCTGGAATACGTTCCATCAGCAACCTGGTTGACGTAACCAACTATGTCATGTGGGAAACCGGGTTTCCCATGCATGCTTTTGACTATGACAAGCTTACCGAGGGGCGTATCATCGTCCGCCGGGCAAAGCAGGGGGAAGTGCTCGTCACACTGGATGGCGCGACGAGGGTCCTGGATCCGGAGGTGCTCGTTATTGCCGATGCCGGGGAACCGGTAGGACTGGCCGGCGTAATGGGCGGGGAATATACGGAAATTACCCCGGGGACAAACCGTCTTTTTTTGGAAGCCGCCACCTTCAACCCGATCAGTATTCGCAAGACGGCCAGAAAGATGAATCTTCCCTCGGAGGCATCACAGCGCTACGAAAAAGGGGTAGATGCGGAAGGGGCTATTTTTGCCCAGAACAGGGCTGTCCGTCTGATGCGGGCCACAGCCGGCGGGAAGATCCTACGGGGAATTATCGATAATTATCCCCGCCCTTTTCGCAAACGGGAGATAACTTTGCGCAAATCCAGGGTTGAGCATCTTTTGGGCTATTGCATACCTGAGGAGAGAATTGTGGATATCCTCACCGGTTTAAGCCTGACGGTAAAGCAGGAGGAGACAGTTTCTCATAAGGAGGGGGAACCCGGCGAGATCCTTTTCAGGGTCACGGCTCCATCTTACCGCAGCGATCTGCTGCTGGAAGTGGATCTGATTGAGGAGCTGGCCAGGATCAACGGCTTTGATAAAATACCGATAACACCGCCTGTGGGCGTGCAAACCTCCGGCAGGCCTTCGCCGGGGCAAAGAACTATCTCCAAAATTAAAAATACGCTCATATCCTGTGGACTGCAGGAGGTCATTACCTTTTCCTTTATCAATCCCAAAATCTTTGATCTTTTGCAGCTCCCCGCTGAAGATAAACGGCGCGTTGCCGTAAAACTGCAAAATCCTCTTACCGAGGACCAGGCAATTCTGCGGACTACTTTGCTGCCGGGGTTGCTGCGTCTTTTGCAGTACAATTTTAACCGCCAGACCCAGAACCAATTTATCTTTGAAATTGGCAGGACCTTCTCCCCGCAGGGGGAATACGAGCTTCCCCTGGAAGAAAAGGTTCTGGCACTGGCCCTCACCGGCAAACAACCGCTGGGGGACTGGCAGAATCATCCCAAACCCCTTAATTTCTATGAAATCAAAGGGATTTTGGAGGCATTGGTGCAGAGCCTGGGGGTTCGGGGGATCCGCTGGGAGGAAGCTGCGCTGCCGCTTTTGCATCCTGCCAGGGGGGGTAAAATTTATCTTCAGGAAAAAGAGATAGGTTTTGCCGGCTCTTTGCATCCTTTCCTGCAGGAAAAGCTGGATTTAAAACAGGAAGTTTTTCTTGCCGAGCTCGTTCTGGAACCGCTGCTGGAAGCCAGCTCACTGTTGCCCGAATTTCGCTCCCTTCCCCGTTTTCCTGCTGTTTTCCGGGATGCAGCCTTTATCGTTTCCCGCAAGGTTAAGGCTGAGGACCTTATGGATACAATTCGGATCAGCGGCGGGGCCCTTTTGGAGGAGGTTGCTTTATTCGATGTTTATGAAGGAAAGCAGGTTCCCGAAGATCACCTCAGCCTGGCTTTTTCCATGACTTTCCGTCATGGGGATAAAACCCTCACCGATGATGAAGTCGATCCGCTCATGGAAAAAATAACGGTGGCACTGCATGAGAAGTTTAATGCCGCCCTGCGTAAAACATAAAATATCAGCTTTACTTTTATGCTCGCCGGTTAAACCGCCAACCGGGTGGGGCCCATACAGGAGGAAGGCTATGGAGGAAAAAAAGATGATCATGGATATTCTTTTACAGAGAAATTGGCATTTGATGGTGCGCTATGAGGGCGGGAAGCTTCTCTCCGAGGCAATCTACTGCGGAACAGATCGGGAGCAAAATGCCCGCCTGATCGTCGATCCGCAGTCGCTAAAAGTATTGGGCGCTGCATGGGAGGTCTACCGCGCTCCCGGGCTGTCCAAGCCTTTGATCAGGGACATTCCCCAGCTCGAAGGCCTGGAAGCATATTTTGGGTGTGGAGCCGGGTTGCGCCGGGCACTTTTTTCCCTCAACGATCCCTCAGCGGTGGAGCTTTTTTCCGATGCGGTCAGAGGGGTAATCCAGGCCGAAACATTTCTCTACCGGGAGAGGGGTTTTTCTTCTGCAGCAGAATTTGAAAATAACTGGACGAATGAGTATAATAGTTCCTGCCGCTATTATAGCAATCTGGAACGGGTAAGCCAGGACTGGTATGAATATATCGGCTATGATGAAAGGGTTGGCAACCTCTTTAACCGGATGAAGACACAGACACTTGCCAGGGAAGGCCATCTTTACAATGTGACCGGCCATTTCAATGACTCCTTTCATGGAATCGCCGCCGGCTTGCTGCTCAAAGAAAATGGACTGGTCGAACGGGTCCAGGGTGTTATTCAAAGGGCTCCCGATCAGGTTTGCAAAGAATCCACGGCCAGCCTGGAAAGCCTCCCCGGTAAAAATATTCTCCAGCTTTCCAAAAAGGATATCGCCTCTTTGCTGGGAAATGAACAGGGGTGTACCCATCTCATCGAACTCATAGCCGAAGGTGCGGAAACACTGAGGCTCTTTTTGGGGGAAGAAGCCCGGGGAGCGGAAAACAGGCCCGACGCAACGGCCTAAGGGGTGATAAAATTGATGAACTGGTTCGATTATCTGCTCATCTTTATTTTTATACTCAGCCTCTATAACGGCTTTAAGGAAGGGTTTGTCCGCCAGATTGTCGGGTTGGCCAGTTTTTTTCTAGCCCTCTATTTTTCCCTTCATTGGAGCGGAACCGTCAGCGAATACCTGCAAACTCACCTCAGTCTTGGCCAGGTGGTGGGCGCCCTGGCCAAGGACGAAGCCCTGGCCGCCTGGCTCACAGAGATACTATTGGGCATCCTGGCCTTTTTGCTCATTTTTTTCGTGGTTGCCTTTTTGCTGAGGGTAATTAGCAGAAGACTGAAGGTTTTTAATAAGATCCCCGTAATCGGCCCGCTGAATGCCTCTCTGGGCTCGCTTCTGGGCATAATTAAGGGGTTTCTGGTCATTTTTCTCGTCGTGGCTCTTGTTTCATTAATTGAAATTCCTTTCTGGTGTAATACCGTGGAAGCATCGGTTATCGTAGCCCTTTCCCGGCATTATATGGCTTTTCTCTTCAACCTGATCTACTTTTATGTCGTTGATAACCTGGGGCAGCTGGTTTAATGCCGTAATATGCAAGGAACAGAAGGAGGCAGCACCTTTTTAACAGTGACAGCATTTGAGCCCCTCGATGAAAGCTATTTTTCCCAGGATACGCTGGCCCTGGCACGATCGCTTCTGGGCCGGATATTGATCCACCGCTCGCCGGAGGGTACCACCTCCGGGATGATCGTGGAGACGGAGGCTTACCTTAGCAGGAACGATCCTGCCTGCCATGCGTCAAGAGGAAAAACAAAACGAAATGCAGCCATGTTCGGCCCTCCCGGGAGGGCTTATGTTTATTTTATTTACGGCATGTATTATTGTTTTAATGTCGTCTCCAATGACGAAGGAATCGGCGAAGCTGTGCTCATCAGGGCTCTGGAGCCGCTTTCGGGGCTGAAACTGATGGAAAAGAGGCGCCGGAAAAGCAAAACGGTCTTAACCCTGGCCAATGGGCCGGGAAAGCTTTGTGCGGCTATGGGCATCGATAAAAGGCTGAACGGCCTGCCTCTTTTTGGCGCGCCTCTCTACCTTGGCAGAGGGAAGGATATCGAGCCTGATTTAATCAAAAGTTCCGGGCGCATCGGTATTAATCAGGCCCGGGATAAGCCCTGGCGATTTTTTATCGAGGGCAATTTATTTGTATCCAGGAGATGAAGCAATTTGGAAAAAGCAATAGCCACTTTGGAGCTATCTATAATAATCGAGCAGCTAAAAGCCTTTGCAAGAACTTATCTGGGAAAACAAAGGGTTGCCGGGCTGAAACCATCGTTTTTGTTGGAGGAAGTGAGCAGGCTCCAGGAGGAGACTTCGGAAGCCGTGGGAATTAT
>CAZAQM010000068.1:0-9875 GCA_964487385.1 uncultured Dethiobacter sp. | reverse complement strand
GCTGGTATTTTTAGAGTACTCTTACTCCTTATATATTAATAACTGAAAGATGAGGGGGGTTGGTGTTTATCGCTCAACTTTGCAAGCTAAGAGCTTGGGTGGCAATTTTTAATAAAAGCAGCGATGCGGTGCCAAGCAGGTGTAACAGGGACTGATGGAGGAGCTTCACTGCAATATGACAAGCAGATCGAAGCCCTGAACGAACGCATTGCCTGGCTGGAATCCAAACTACGCGAGAAAAAAGAGGAATAATTGCCACCAATCGTGGGGACGGTGGCAAAGGTGCAATGATATGGAATATGTTCTGTTGTTTTTGGAAGGGATTGCCACTTTTGTATCGCCTTGTCTTTTGCCCATGCTGCCCATATACGTATCCTATTTTGCTGCCGGAGAAACGAGTAAGGGAAAGGCCATCAGGAACTCGATCGGTTTTGTTTCCGGCTTCACGATCATATTTGTTACCATGGGTGCTTTTGCAGGGACGGCCGGAAAGCTGATACACGATTACACCTCGCTTCTCAATATTGTAACCGGCCTGATTGTGCTTGCCTTTGGCCTGAACTTTTTAGGTGTTTTAAAAATAGGGTTTTTAAATCGCATAAACAATAAAAACATGAGGGTTAAAAACCTTGGTTTTTTCTCCTCCATGCTTTTCGGGCTGGTCTTTTCCATAAGTTGGACACCGTGCGTTGGTGCATTTCTGGCTTCTGCATTGTTGATGGCCTCTTTGGAGGGATCGTTGCTAAAGGGAATTACCATGCTGCTTGCCTTTTCGCTGGGATTGGGGATTCCCTTCGTTGTAAGCGCGCTATTAATCGATCAGTTAAAAGGTGCGTTTGCCTTTCTTAAAAGAAATTATAAAATAATCAATTTAATATCCGGCGGACTGCTTATTTTCATCGGTATACTGATGGCAACCGGCTCTATTGGCCGGTTTTTCTTGCTATTCACTCGTTAGGGGGTCCTGGAAATGAACAAAAAAATTAAAACTGCAGCAATGATTGCAGCATTTATTCTGTTTATTGCCCTAGCTGTCTTTGCCTATAATGCGCTGAGCGAAAAGGCATTACCGCATAATTACAATGGTGTTGGCACCCGGGAGGAGGAAAAGATAAAGGCGCCGGATTTTACGGTTTTGGATGTGGATGGAAATGAAGTGAAGCTGTCAGATCTGTTTGGCAGACCGATTGTGCTAAACTTTTGGGCAAGCTGGTGCCCTCCGTGTAAAGGCGAAATGCCGGAATTCAATGGGATATATGAGGTAATTGGGGAGGATATCGCTTTTATGATGGTGGATCTTGTCGATGGGCAGCGTGAAACAAAAGAAAAGGGCGACCGGTATGTTAGGGAAAAGGGTTTTTCCTTTCCTGTTTATTTTGATACGAAACAGGATGCGGCGGCTAAATACGAGATAACGTCCATACCTACAACAATCTTTATCGACAAAAACGGCTATATAACAGCAGGCATAAGGGGATCTGTTAATGCGGAAACCCTGCAAAAAGGAATTGATCTTATAAAATAATTGCCAGCTTGATTTCATGGCCAACCGCGGGGACGGTGACTTTGGCTGGTATTTTACCAGCCAAAGTCACCGTCCCCGCGGTTGGTTTGTTTGTGTGTGAGCAGGAGGTCACTTAAATTAATGAGTGACCTCCTGCTGATTTAGTAGATTGGTGATCATCACCGTGTGATTAAGAGCCAGATCCACCGTGTGGGTTTTACCGCCATGGTTTATGTTTACCACGGGGCGCAGGGGTACATTATCATGGCAGGCTATGATACGGCCTATCTCGCCTGTATTTAATACAACCCGGGTTCCCGGTGGGTAAAAAGGGATATTTTCTGTAAAAACCTTCACGGCGTTAAATTCCAAATGATTGAGGCTGCAGCTGGCCATGAGGATCTCGGCACCTTCATGGGGGAGAAGGGCCATGCGGTAAACCCGATCCGTGGTTAATGCATCGTAAACATCTGCTACAGCAAGGATAATTGCCCAGGGGTGAATCTGACTGCCCTTTAAATTCTGATAATAGCCTGTCCCATCAATTTTTTCATGGTGTTGGCTAACGGCAACCAGCACGTTTTCGCTAATATACGGTATATTTTTTAGTCGCCAGCAGCCAAAGCGGGCGTGTTGCTGCATAATTTTGTATTCACTGTCTGTCAGGGGCCCGGGTTTCTCAACTATCTTCCGTGGAATATCCAATTTGCCAATGTCATGGAGCAGCCCTGCCAGACAGATCTCTCTTAGTTCATCAGGCCTGCTGCCGAGGAAATAGGCCAGAGCTGAGGCATATATGGCTACATTGATCGAGTGTGAAAAGGTGTAATTATCAATAGCCTTTAAAATTGCCACATGCGATAATATTACCGGGTTGTGCGTTACAAGGGTGGAGATATCCGCAGCCACGGTGTTCATAGCCCGGACATCGGCGTAGTCTATGCTTTTATATTTGTTAAAAAATCTTTTTGTGGTTTCAAAGGCATTTATGTAAATTTTTTTTGCCGTCCTGTCGATTGTGAGAGGAAGGGGCCTGATGCTGGCTTTGGCAAGTTCCGTCATCTGTAAATCCTCAGGGCTGGACGGTGTGGGGATAGTGCACTTAACCCGGGTTTCAAATCGTGTGAAGTGTTTTAGACGTGTTAAATGGCGCTCATCGATGATTGTTCCCGAAGGTATCAGCACCACACCGGTTTGCGTGTGTCTCAAATCCTCCAAAAGGACTAGGCCGGGAATAAGTTGTCTTATTGGTATTGAATATACCTCTCCCATTTTTCCATCTTTCTTAGGGAAATAATTTCCCGAATTGGTTGAATACATTCTACATTCATAATAAAATAAAGTCAAGAAATAAAAAAATATGTTTTTACCAGAGCAACAAAGGAGAGGATGTGATCGATTGAATATCAAGGATGTACAAAAAAAAGACCGGAATGTTTTAGTTGTTCTCATCCTTATTTCTGTTATGATAGCAATTACCGTTAATAGCCATTACGGCCGGGATATAGTTTATACGCACCTTTTTTATTTCCCTATAGTGTTGGCTGGGTTAAGGTATTATAGAAAGGCCATTTTTGTTGCGGCATCCCTTGGTGTATTTCATATCCTTATCAACTATTTGAAGGCGGGGGTATTTCTTCCCGGTGCTGTGCTGCGCTCTATTATCTTTTGTGTGATCGCTTTTACAGTTGGTTATCTGGCTGAAAAAAAAGATGAGGCCTCTTTTTTCCTAAAAAAAACTTTGCAGGAAAAGGCTTTGATCCTGCAAAGTTTGTCAGAGTTAGTCATTTATTTTGATCGGGAACAAAGGATCGTCTGGACAAATCCTGCTGCCACGCAAAGATATGGCACGGATGTTCAGGGCCTGCAAGGTAAAAATTGCAACGAAGTCTGGTGCAAACAAGAGGCTCCTCCCGCCGACTGTCCTGTCCGCCGGGCTCTGGAGACGGGCTGGCGGGCGCAGAGCAGTGAAGTAACCACGCCTGATGGCCGTATTTGGGGCATTACAGCATCCCCCGTTTTCGATCATGCCGGGCTGATCGTCGGCGCAGTGGCTACCGGGTTGGATATTACGGATCGCAAATTGGCGGAGGAGGCCCTGCTCCAGACCAATGAAAGGCTGCGGCAGGCAATCAACAAATACCGGGAAACGGAAAATGCCCTGCAGGAAAGCGAGGAACGGTACCGCGTCCTGGTAAACAATGCCAGCGAGGCTATCGTCGTTGTCCAAGATAAATTTATAAAATTTGCCAACCCTGTAGCCATCAAGCTGCTGGATTGTACTGCAGAGGGGATAGCTTCCCACCATTTTTTTGAGTTTATCTATCCCGATGATCGATCCTTAATCTTAGAAAGAAACCAAAAAAGGATGGAGGGTGAAGTAGTCGAAGGCCGTTATTCTTTTAGGATCATGGCCAATGGCGGCAGTATAAAATGGGTCGAAAACAGCGCAGTCACCATCGAGTGGGAAGGCCGGCTGGCTACATTATGCCTGCTTGCCGATATTACGGAACGAAAAAAAATAGAGGAGGAAATGATCAAGGCGGACAAGCTTGAAACGGTGGGCTTGCTTGCCGGTGGTATCGCCCACGATTTCAATAATTTCCTGGCTTCGCTGCTGGGCAACATCACCATAGCTAAGCTATATAGGGATGACATGGAGAAGGTTTTGAAAAAACTGGACAATATGGAAAAGGTAACAGAGCGGGCTAAAGATCTTGCCAATCAGCTATTTACCTTTGCCAAGAGTTCGGAACCGATTAAAAAAAGGGTGAAATTGGGCAAACTGATCCCCGAAGAGGTAAAATTTATTTTAAGCGGTTCCAATGTCCGACCTATCTTTTCCATAGCCGAGGACCTTTATACTGTGGAGGTGGATAGGGGGCAATTTAGCCAGGTTCTAGGCAATATTGTTATTAACGCTGTTCAGGCCATGCCCGAGGGTGGCCTTCTGGATGTGGGCGTTGAAAATATTACTTCAGGAGGGGCTTATAAAAAGGGTTTTTTGCTGCTGCCTGAAGGAGCATATATAAAAATATCCATTAAAGATGGAGGTAAGGGTATACCGGAAGAATTTCTCACTAAAATATTCGCTCCTTTTTTTACTACCAAAGAAAAAGGCCGGGGCCTCGGCTTAGCTACTTCCTACTCCATCATTAAAAAACACGGCGGCCACCTATCAGTAGAATCTGAAGTGGGTGTCGGAACAAAATTTTTCATATTTCTTCCTGCCGCCGATCAGCCCGCAGCGATTCAGGTTAGGGCAGGCAGTATCTATCAGGGGGCGGGAAAAATTCTGATCATGGATGACGAGGAAGAGCTGCGCACAACCATGGGTGAGCTGTTATTAGCCTACGGCCATGATGTCCTCCTCGCCAGGGATGGCAGTGAGGCTCTCGACCTCTATTTGGAGGCCATACAAAATGCGGAACCCTTCCAGCTCGTAATCATCGATTTGACCGTCCCCGGGGGGATGGGCGGCAAACAAACGATTAAAGAGTTATTAAAAATCGATCCCGATGTTAAGGCAATCGTGGCCAGCGGCTATTCAAGCGATCCTGTCATGGCCAATTACCGGGACTATGGATTTGTGGGCGCCATAAGAAAGCCTTTTTCCCCGGAGAAATTAACCAAACTTGTCTATGAGGCCATTGGCCAGGGAACCCATAGCCGATCTGACGGAGTACCTCCGGCGGAGTTTCCTTTAATGTGAGGCCAGGCTGATGGCTGATATTGCAAGTTCCCCCTTTATTGACGCGTAAATATGGGCGGGCATTCTTGGAATCTTGTCCGGCAGCAAAAAATTTTGTATAATTAGGAAAAGAGAAGGAATAAGTTTTTTGGGCAGAGAGATTGTATCAATTGTCCCGGGAATGCGAGGTTAATATATGGCTGTTAAATTTCAGGATTACTATCAGATACTTGGTGTCGAGCGCAGTGCCACGGAGAAAGATATACGCAACGCCTACCGCAAGCTGGCACGCCAGCACCACCCCGATCTGCATCCCCCGGAGGGGAAAGAGGAATCGGAAAAAAAATTTAAAGCGATCAATGAGGCCTATGAGGTGCTGAAGGACAAGGAAAAACGGGCACGTTATGATCGCTTGGGGGCCAACTGGAAGCATGGAGATGATTTCCAGGCGTATCAGGATCAGCGGGGACGGCCCGGGGCCGGGTGGAAGTCTGCCCGGGGCTCCGGCGGTGATTTCCATGGTTACACCTTTAGTTTTGGCGACGGGGAAGAGGGCGCCGGGAGTTTCAGCGATTTTTTCGAATCAATCTTTGGCGGTGGTTTTGCCGGTGCACAGCGCCGCCCCCGCCGGCCCGGGCGCGGCGTCGATGTGGAAGCAGAACTGGAGGTTACCCTGGAGGAAATATATCACGGCCGGGAAAAGCAAATCCACTTTTCGCTGCAGGATTTATGTGAGCAATGCGGCGGAACAGGCCAAATAGGGACTAGCTTTTGCCCAACCTGCGGGGGCAGCGGCCATGTTGCCGCCGCGAAGGCGATTAAATTAAAAGTGCCCCGCGATGCCCGCGATGGCAAAAAGATCCGCCTCCAGGGCCAGGGCGGAGATGCCGGGGCAGGCGGGGAACGGGGCGACCTTTATCTGAAGATAAAGGTGCTACCCCATTCCCAGTTTATGCTAGACGGGGACGATCTGGAAACAAAGGTAACGATCCAACCTTGGCAGGCAGTCCTTGGAGATAAAGTAAAGGCGCCCACCTTGGGTGGATCTGTCCGGGTAACGATACCCCCCCGCACCCATAGCGGGCATAAATTGCGCCTGCGCGGGAAAGGAATGCCCCGAAAAGAAGGGGGGCACGGGGATCTATACCTGCAGGTGAACCTGGATATACCCGATCAAATCGAACCGCAGGCCGAAGAACTCTACCGTAAACTGGCCGAAATAGCCGGGCGATAGGAGGAAAGCACTCGTGAAAAAATATCAGCTGGAAATATATTGCATTGAGGCTGAGATTTGTGAAAGTCACAGCATCTGGGTGGATTTGGACAACGTGGAGTTACCCGGCGAGATGCTCCTTAAAATGGCCGATCTGGGAATCATCGACATCAAGGAGCGGCAGGTGCGGGCCGACCATATCGGGCGCGCCTACAAGGCGCTGCGCCTGCACCGCTCCCTGGGCGTGAATTTTAACGGCGCTGCCGTCATCCTCGATCTCCTGGACCGCATCGAGGAGATGAACGAGAAGTTAAAACAACTGCAGGGCAGGTAATTTTGCCTGGTTTTTGTCGGGGGGCCCTCTAGAAAGGAACACATTTATTTGAAGAAGCCGCAAAACAGGAAGATACCGCAAGATCGTACCCACATTTTAGAGTCTGTGCCAGTCAACAAAGCTGTTTGGGCTTTGGCAATCCCTACCATGACCGCCATGTTGATTCAGGTCATCTACAATATGACCGATACTTTCTTTATCGGGAAGTTGAATAATCCTCATATGGTGGCTGCAATCGCTATATCCATGCCCGTTTTTATGATTATCCAGGGGTTCGGAAATGTCTTTGCCGTCGGCGGGGCTTCCCTGATATCCCGCCTGTTGGGGAAGGGGGAAAGGGAAAATGCCAGCCAGGCGGGTGCTATTGCTTTTTGGTCGGCGCTAACTGTTTGCAGCATCGTCTCTATCGTTAGCTTTTTTTTCACTGAATCCATCCTGATGTCCTGTGGCGCCAGCGCCAACACGATAGGCTTTGGCAAAAGCTACCTGATGATCATGTTCCTGGGGAGCCCGTTTATTGGCATGAAAATGGCCCTATCTGGCTTATTGCGCTCCGAGGGTGCAACCAGGGAAGCCATGATCGGTATGATGGCCGGTTCCATATTAAATATGGTACTGGATCCGGTCTTTATTTTCCTGTTGAAAATGGATGTTGCCGGAGCTGCGATAGCAACGGTAATCGGCAATATCGCTGGTTTTTCATACCTGATTGCTTTTTATTTGAAGAAAAAGGGAATTATCTCCATTTCATGGAGGCATTATAGCTTCGACAAGATAGCTTATGCTGAAATTTTTAAAATCGGCATACCGGCCTCCGTTGGCATGATCCTGATGAGCGTCGGTTTTGCCGTCGCCAACGTTTTCGCCGCCGGTTTTGGAGACGACGTGGTCGCTGCCAATGGGGTGGTCATGCGGGTTACAAATATTGCCGTAATGTTGGCTATGGGGCTTGCCCATGGATGCCAGCCCCTGATGGGCTATAGCTATGGTGCTAAAAATTATGATCGCCTCTTCGCGACGATAAAACGGGCGATTACCGTCGGCACCCTTATCTGTGCCGGGTTTGCCGTTATATTCCTCTCCTTTTCCGATTTTTGCATCCGCCTGTTTATCAATGATCCCGCCGTTATCAAATTTGGCATAAAAATCCTCAGGCCACTGGCGCTGGTTATGCCTTCTTTAGGGGTGGAGATGGTGCTCATGACCATGTTCCAATCCCTTGGCAAATCGGTGGAATCCTTGGTCATATCCCTTGGCCGGCAAGGGCTGTTTTTTATTCCGGCCCTCTATTTTTTTAGCTTACTGTGGGGGTTTGACGGGTTTATCTATGCCCTGCCCTTTGCAGATATTGCCACAATACTGCTTTCATTGATATTGTTTCTAAACCTGAAAAAGAATTTTCTTATCTCCGCCGAAAAAACTGCCAGACTAACCAATCCCGCCTAGCGGCAAACTGCCATTCGTCCGGCTTGCCGGAACACAATAAAAAGAACAGCCACATTAAACGTAGTTTAAATGGGCTGTCAAGTAGCTTTAAACTTGGAGCCGGCAAGAGGACTTGAACCCCCAACAGGCGGATTACGATTCCGTTTATTAACCTTTCAAACTGTTCGTTGCGTTACACAATGTCCTGTAAACAGGCTAAAAATCGAACCTTGGGCAAGGAATTATATCATTATGTTTCAAATATTTCGTTATATGTTAGAAGTTTGGGCGACATTTGGGCGACAATTTTTAAAGGTTACCGGTGATCTTTTAACCCTTAAGATAGGGTTATTTTTTTTGCATAAAAGGATTTTGTTCCAAACAGCACTTTTTTTATTGGCCGAAATTCCATTTTATTATACCGTTCGTGGTGTCTATGTACAATTCGATTTCCCAATATATAGAAGAAAAGTATAATGTAAAGATCACCCCGGCCGAGAGCAGCATGCAGAGACCGCCCTCAGCGTTGAACGGACTAGACAGGGTACGCGGGAAGAAGCCAGACGGGACTCTTCGAGTCTAGTATACTGGTATAAGGTAAGTCCAGCTTCTCTCCTTGCCGAACTTAACCATTCTGTCAATAAATTGCAGTTCATCTTCGACTAGTTCTATGAAATACTTTCTGAGCTTATCATTTGTAATTATTTCCTGGACTGCGGTGCCGTGCAAGGCGACCGCATCTTGCATACCCCTTAATATGTGGTTAAAGATGAATTTATCCCCGTACATAGCCTTATCATTTGGTTTGACGGTTTCTTCGGGATAACCCTTGGGAATTACAATGCCATAGTGCAGCAATTTTTGCTGAAGATCCTTGATTTGCAATTGCAACACCTTTATTCCCGCTGTGAGCAAGGCATTGAACGCCGGATCTATTACATAAACTGATAATATCTGGGTAAGCCGGGCATTCATTTGCCTGAAGATCAAATGATCCCACAGCAGATATACTGAATTTGTTGAGATTGGGCCGTCAGATGCTTCCTCGCTGACATCACGGTACTCGGGCGGCAGGAAGAGCCACTTTTTTGCCTTCATAAATAAAATATATTTATCGATCCGCCGCATTGAATTTATGGCCAACTTTCTGAGATAATCAAAAGCTATCTCATTGGTAGGCGTTTCCTTCATGCCCATCATCAGCAAATTTACATCCAGCCGCATGAACCTGTAGAGGGTTTCCGCGATTAATTGATCATTTACAATTTCTGTATTGGAAACGAAATTTTGATCCGCCGGGCTGGGGTTGCTGACGGCAATAGAATACTTATTCATTAGTGAACCAAGCTTTTTTGCCTCGTCCGTAAACTCTTCCAATATCCTATCCAGATATTTTTTAAAATCCGCGTCATGGGCCAGGTTTTTATAGAAATAAAATTGCTCTATTGTGTTGTTCCTGTCGACCTTGCTCCGCCAGAGCCAGTATGCTGAAGCAACATTTACCCGATCTTCTGACCCGGCTTTTTTGTTGAATAGCATTTTTAATCCTCCAAAATATGGTACCTGTTGAATTAATTATTCTCTAATATACAGGTTTCTATGCAAGGGATTCCTTATGTATAATCCCGTTAAGGCTACTCTAAGGCGATTTTATTCATTTAAACAATGCCATAAAATCCCCGGGAGAGATTGCAGGAACAGGAGAATT
>CAZAQM010000067.1:0-9976 GCA_964487385.1 uncultured Dethiobacter sp. | reverse complement strand
TGCGCACAGCGTTGACGCTGGCTCCAACAAATACGAACAGCGGATTTTCAATGTTGAAAGGCGCATATTCGCTTTCTTGTGCAAGGTAAAGCCTCTTCTGTTGATAATACGACATAAGGCAAGCGGTTAGATAAATGTTACGCTTCATCTCATCGCTGTCGTCCGGAAGGTTTATGATATTGTAATCTTTGCCATAACCGTCGCCATAGAAAAACTTATAGGAATAGTCAAAGATGATACATTTGGCGTAGCGTTCGGCAAGGGATTTATCACTTGAAGATGCAATTGCTTGACCGAAGGTTGCTGAATACTCGAAGGAAAATCCTTCAGAACATAGCTCATCCCTGTATTTTTGCCATTTGCCATCCTTGCCGGAGGAGGAGCCACGATGCCCTTCGTCCACAAATACAACATTGCGGCTGCCAAAACGCTTAACAGAGACTACTGTATCTTGATCTTTGTCACCCAACTTCGTGTTTTCAAGTACACTAATTTCATTGGCGTTTTGCGACCAACGGCTGGCTGACTTATCATAAATTCTCGCGGAAATGCCGGAAGCGGCATAATCCTCGATATGCTGAAGTGACAAGCCCTCCTTTGGAGTCAGCAAAATATACGTTGCATCATCCGGCAATCTACCGCCGGAATAGTGCAGGTATTGATGATAATTAATATGCATGATAAGCGTCTTACCGCTGCCTGTTGCATTCCATACAGCGATTTTATTTAGATCACTCGCGGTATATGTCTCATATGTATCATTCGGAAATTGCTCGTTAAAATCGGCAACATAGGCATTCAAGCCATCAATCAAGTCTTGACAGTTATTAAAATACTCGTCAAGGTAGTATTCTACAAAAAGCAGCGACAAATATTGAAAGTATTTCAAAACCATCGGTTCATCGCGCTTATCGTTGATTTTCCGCATATGCGATACAATATTCAGGTCATAGCGGGCGAGCGTTTCCTCGCTTATCGTGCCTTTGCCGCCGAATTTTGCTATCAACTGTTTGTAAAAGCCCGTGACACCTTCGCCATCGATCTCTTCGAGCGATGGCTTTTTCATATTCACTGAAAGAGCATATAAATTGTCAACACCGAACTGTGCCAGCAGATAACGGTTTAATATGAGCTTTTGATAAAATTTTAGTTGCGGCTCATTAGCCGTTGTTCGCCTTCTTGCCATTTTGCCGCCTCCTTATTCCGCATCTTCGAACATGCGCTTTTTCATTTCCTCGCCAATGAGTATAACTTGCCAGCTCTCACCATCACCGCGAAGGTTTAAAAGGTTGTTATCGCAATTGACATAGATACGTTTGAAACTGCGTGCATTCGGAAGAGAAAGGAAATAAGCATCGAGAGTTGCGTTGTCCTTTTCGATATCACCTGTCATTTCGCGCCAGATAACTAGTGACTTGTCACCGTTAGGTGCAGTTCCTTCAACGGCTTTGAATTTATAAGTATCTCCGGCTCTTAGCGCAGCGGAAACAGCACCGTATTCACCTGCGGCAAAATCAGCGTCAAAAGAAACTAACGCATGGCTCTTTATAACTGTAAGCCCGATTAGGTAGTTGAAAGTCTCTACAAGATCGATGTTGCACTCCACATTTTCAAGATTGCGGGTAATGTTCATTTTATAGCTAAAAGGCTTGTCAAACATTCCTACATTGAGCATGCAAGAGCTACTTGCTGCTTCAGTGTCGAGCATGTAGGAAAGAAAATAACCCTCCCATAGCTCAGTAAGTATATTATAATTGTCGCTGCTAAGCACGATGTTGTTCAATGTATCCTCATAGGATTCGAGGCGCAGGTATTTGAAGGCGTGAGAGCTGCCCTTACGAGAAACGGGCTTTCCGTCCTTCCAGCCTTTTTGGTTATCTTTATCCATTGAATAGATCACTTTTTGGATACGAGGTTTTGTAACAGAGTTAAAATATTCACCCATCTCAACGAGGATATATTTGCGGTGTCCGCCATCATCACGATTAAAATCAATAACTGCATGGGCAGATGATGCAGAACCTGCAAAATAATCTAATACGAGTGCATTTTTGTTTTCAACTATGTTTTGTAGCTTAAACACTTGTTTCATAAAAGCTTGAGGCTTTTTCCCATTCCTAAATGAAATTCCGCCTTCATCGGTACAGTCATTAAAAGCACCTTCAAAATCATACATATTTGGATATGGAATTTCTCTTGTGGAGTTCCGATTTTGCGGTATACCTTGAAAATAGTCTCCATTTCTACGGCCACTTTCTTCAGAAGGGCACCAAAAGTATCTATGGCCCAGTTCGTCAGCACCCATATTTGGTACCTTAAGCAGTTTACCTGCAAGCTCTTGTGAACGTGGTTCAATATGTGCAACATAAAATCTTCCACTTGAATTTCCTTCACGTATACTTCCTCTAACACTTATTTTTTTCAATCCTTTAGATGTTGGTTCTCCCTTATTTATTTGGTATTGGCCCATATCATATATTTCAACGGTTTTTTCTCCTAAGGTTATTACATAAGAAGGGCTGTTAAGAACTTCAATATAATAAACATACCCATCAATTGATGTATTGTCCTCTACTTTTTTTGTGGGACGATGGCCGTATGACTTGCGATAGGACAATAAGGATTCATAGATTTCATGAAAATCCTTATCTCCTTTTAATATTCGATTTTCATGACGCACTTTTATAGCCATAGTAGTTAAGTAGTTATCGCAACCATATACTGCATCAAGAAGTGATTTTAGGTTATAAAGTTCATCTTCATTTATGCTAATAGAAATTGCACCGTCTTTGCTTTGGAGTAAATAGGCCAAAGCAAGCCGATCTTTCATCATTGCAAGCCAACTAGAATGTTCATAGTTGTCCTTATATAAAAACTTACCTTCTAATCGATCCTGTTCGGTATTGTACGGCGGATCGATATAAACGCACTTTATCTTCTCCCCATATTTCTCCCGCAGAAATTTCAATGCCTGTAAATTCTCACTATGTATCAATAAGCCATCCAGCTTTTTGTCTAAGTCATCAATACTTTTGATAAGCCTTTCTTTAAATTCGGTACTGAAGAAAACCGTATCCAACACGAGGAACGGATTCTGCCTTAAAAAATCTACCGCAAGTGGCACGGAGTAAGCTATTGTAGCAGCATTTACGAGAGCATCGTCCGTGGCTTCGATCTCATCAATAGCGAAAAGGCGCACCCACTCCTCACGCTGCGCATCATTGACTGCGATTTCGGGATACATTTCTTCCGGTACTCGGTCTAACGTGATGCAATAATTCGTCTCTACCACAAATTTCTTTTTAAGATACAGTTTCTTTTGAAAGTCCTCAATCTGCGCAAGGAAGGTAATAACCTTCCGCGCAATTTTGCGAATGACCTTTGCTTTTGTCAGATATTCCTTAGTTTTTGCCTCATCCTGCTCATCAATATCATCAAGGTAGATCACATCATTCTTAATATAGAAGTCAAGTTCGCGTCGCAGGAATTTACCCAGATCCTTATGGATGAAATAATCAAAAGTGTTGCGGGCTGTATAGCGATTAAGCTGGCGTTCAAGTAATGTCCTGCCATCTGTCATAGTCAAAATTGTTGCTAGTGGCTGAAACTCCGCCTGCGTTTGCACAGCTACGAAAGCATCGACAATCTCTGATATATGTTTTGCCTGCGCTGTTTTGCCACTGTATTCAGAAGCCTTATATTCAACATAAATGAACAGCTCACCATCGATTATTTCAAACGGCTTATCGGCGTGAAGCTGAAAGAACCGTTTTTCATTCGCTTTGTTGTTATCGCGCTCGACGTCAGCTTCGATAAGCTTGAAGCGAATGACATCGCCATGTGCGGTCCTAAAAACATAGTCCTTGAAGTATTCACTCGTTTTTACATAATACTGGTCAGCATTCGCCCAGTGTAGCTTTACTTCCTCGCCCTCATAGGGAATGGCATACACGCCATCTTTATAACGGCGCTGCGAAATAAAGTCCCCGTCGTCATAATAGCGGGAAAAAAAATTTGTCAAGTGGTTATAAACATCCGCTTCAACAGCGGTAATATCAATGTTTCCTGCAAGAGATTTTTTCTTATCCTCAAGTTCCGCAACGGCAGCGGATTTTATTGCATTGGAAAAAGATGCGGCCTTTGTATCCGAAATCTGCTTGTCAATGGCTGCGATATCCGCGGTTGTGGCCAGCCTAGCAAGTTCGTCCAAACCCGCGGTGACTTGAGCAGGTAATTCTTCTTCAATAAATCTATTGATCTCGTCACGCTTCATATGCATAATGCGATAAATACCAAAATCGAGATCCGACAGATCAAATTGAAACATGTCTCTAAGAATACTCAACAGTTTCTTTTGGTTATCTGTCATACCGTCTTCTCCCCCTAGTTGCCGTAATTGGCAAATTTATTTTAATAATCAAGTCTACTTACGAAATGGTTCTGGCTTCCTTTATCTGCAATCCCGCCACTTCGTATCCGCTCATCAGCATGCTTTCATGAGCAAAACCACTGCTATTTCTTCACATCGTCTTCATCTTTAACCGTCTCAAACAGATCCTCAACTTTGCAGCCTAATGCCGTAGCAATTTTCATCAATACATCCATTCTTACTGGTTCGTTTTTGCCGAGCTTGGCGATGGAGTTGGAACTGATTTCGGCAGCTTCTTTCAGATCGACTTTCTTCATGTTTTGGTCGATGAGCATCTTCCAAAGTTTATTGTATTGAATTTTCATTTTTTGGCGTCCTTTCTGCTCCACTGAAATAGGGGATATTTTACTACGTTTCCTTTAACTCATGTACGAGGTAATGTGTATGCGTAAAAACAACTAAAAAAAACCAACAAGTAGTTGGCATATTATACCACCTTATACAGAAAAATTCAAACAATAGTTGGCGAATGCCAATTTCTTGTTGGCTAACAAAATTTCTAAGGCTGATCAGTGCACCGGAGGCAAAGGATACTACGATAAACAGAAGGAAAGATCAATATGGCTGCAGTAGGATGCTATTATCATCCGTAAGGCCGGGGTGAGACATAGAACATTAGAGGAACGCTTGGCTGCTACTTGGCTGCCATTTCGCCACGGAACAGATCCCCCAACCGGTTGCAACCGGTACAGCCGCCGGCAGGCCCCGTGTTCAAGGATCCGGCCATCTCCCCGGCTATAGCTTCCCCCAAATTTTGAAAGGCCGTGGAAAGCATGAGTTTGATGCGGTTGATCTGATTGATCTCACTGGTTCCGGGGTCATAATCGATGGGCACGATATTGGCTTGGGGATAAAAACGTTTTATCTCTTTAATCATCCCCTTCCCCGTAACGTGATTGGGCAGGCAGGCAAAAGGCTGCATACAGATGATATTTTCCACACCCTCTTCGATCAACTCGATCATTTCACCGGTAAGAAACCATCCTTCGCCGGCCTGATGTCCGGTGGAAAGAATTTTCCTGGCCTTCCTCGCTATCTGCCTGATAGTTTTGGGTGGTGAAAAGCGGCAACTGCGCGCCAAAGCATTTTTTAAGGGCTTACTGTAAAATTCTATCCCGCCAATGCACAGGTTGGCCATTACCTGCGCCAGCCTTGTGCCGGAAAGATAACGGTATTTAAAGTCCATTCCCAGGAGGGAATAATTCAAAAAATTGGCGATACCGGGCACAACTGCCTCCGCTCCTGCCGATTCAACCGTTTCAACAACATCGTTATTGGCGGTGGGGTGGTATTTTACGAGTATTTCCCCCACGATCCCCACCCTGGGTTTAATCATATCGGCCAATTTGAGACAATCAAATTCATGAACCATGGCAGCAATATTCCTTGCATAAGAGACAATATTCATATTTTGGATGGAGTTTTTGCAGATATCCGCCCACTTGTGGTAAAGCCGGTTGGCGGAACCCTTGATCCTTTCATACGGCCGGACCCTGTACAAAACCTGCATCAGGCAATCTCCGTAGACAATAGCCATCATAAAGCGGTGGATCAGGCTGAGGGTAAACTTAAATCCCGATTTCTCCAAGCCCTGCGCACTAAGTGAGATCACCGGTATATGGGCAAAACCGGCATCCTGAAGGGCTTTGCGCAGCAGACCGATATAATTTGTGGCGCGGCACTGTCCCCCCGTTTGGGAGATCATCACCGAGGTGTTCTCAGGATCGTACTTGCCCGAGCCAAGCGCCTCGATCAACTGGCCCACAACGATGATGGCAGGAAAGCAGGCATCATTGTTGACAAATTTCAGCCCTCTTTCGATCGCTTCCTTGTCCACGGAAGGAAGCACCACAGTCCTGTAACCGGAAGCATTCAGGGCCGTTTCCACAAACTCAAAATGAAGGGGGGACATCTGGGGAACCAATATTGTATGTTTATCCTTCATTTCTTTTTTAAATAATGTTTTTTTGAAGCTGTAAGAACGCCCCGGGTGCAGGGTTTTCTGTTGGGCACGTTCTTTAATGGCAGCCTGCAGGGAGCGCAGGCGGATGCGGGCCGCACCCAGATTGCTAAAGTCATCGATTTTCAGGGTCGTAAAGATTTTACCGCGGGCAATGAGGATATCCTGCAACTGGTCGGTTGTAACGGCGTCCAGGCCGCAGCCGAAGGAGTTCAACTGCACCAGCTCCAAATCAGCACGGGTGGAGACAAAATCCGCCGCAGCATAGAGGCGTGAATGATACGTCCATTGATCGACCACACGCAGGGGCCGCTCCACCTTGGAAAGATGGGCCACCGCATCTTCGGTCAGCACAGCCATGCCCAAAGCGTTGATTAACTCGGGAATACCATGATTAATCCCCGGGTCTGCATGGTAGGGCCGCCCTGCCAACACCAGGCCCATAATTCCTTCCGCCTCCATGTGGGCCAGCGTTCTTTCGCCCAACTCCTGCATTTCATGCCGGAAGCTGTCCTGTTCACGCCAGGCCAGTTTCACTGCCCCTTTGATTTGTTTGAAAGGAATTTCAAAATAATGCCCCAGCTCCGCGGCAAGGCGTCTGGTGAGGCGCTTTTTGTCATCGAGGGGTAAAAACGGCATGATCAACACCGCTTGCTTTTCCTGAATTTGCTCTATATTGTTCTTGATTACTTCGGGGTAAGAAGTTACGATTGGACAGTTAAAGTTATTATCCGCTTCCATTTTCTCCGATCGTTCATTAACGATACAGGGATAAAAAATTGTGGTGCAACCCTTTTCCAATAAATTCATGATATGTCCATGGACAAGCTTGGCAGGGTAGCAAACCGAATCGGAAGGCATGGATTCTATCCCCTGCTCATACAGTTTTTTAGAGGATTTGGCAGACAGCTCCACCCGAAACCCCAGCGCCGTAAAAAAGGTAAACCAGAAGGGATAATTTTCATAAATATTAAGTACGCGGGGTATGCCAATGCACCCCCGCGGCGCTTCATCTTCCTCCAGGGGTCGGTAATTAAATACCCGTTTATATTTTTCAGCATAGAGATTGGGCAGAAGGTTGGCCTTTGCCTCTTTTCCCGCACCCCGCTCACAGCGATTGCCGGAGATGAACTTTTCACCGCCCGGGAAGTAATTTACGGTAAGAAGACAGTCATTGGGACAGCGGCCACATCGTGTTTTGGTGGCCTTAATCTCAAAATTTTCCAAAGCGGCGGGACCTAACAGGGTGGAAGCATGATCTTTGGGGCAGCGCTCCCTGGCAATCAGGGCTGCTCCAAAAGCTCCCATAATGCCTGCAATATCGGGACGGACAGCCTCCCTTCCTGTCAGCAGTTCAAAACTGCGCAAAACAGCATCATTGTAAAAGGTTCCGCCCTGAACAACCGCCTTGCGGCCTAAATCCTCCGGTTGCCGGATTTTGATCACCTTGAATAAGGCGTTCTTAACGACAGAATAAGATAACCCGGCAGAAATATCATGAATGCTCGCCCCCTCCCTTTGGGCCTGCTTTACACGGGAATTCATAAAGACAGTGCAGCGGGAGCCTAAATCGACCGGCTCTTCTGAGGAAAGGGCAGCTTCAGCAAATTCGGAAATAGGCAAACCGAGGGAATGGGCAAAGCTTTCCAGGAAAGAACCGCATCCCGACGAACAGGCCTCGTTTAAGAGAACGCTTTCAATGACACCATCCCTGATGCGCAGGCATTTCATATCCTGGCCGCCTATATCCAAAACAAAGTCCACCTCGGGGTCAAAGAAAACAGCCCCCTTATAGTGGGCAATCGTTTCAATCTCGCCAATATCCACTTTCAGCCCGGCCTTAATCAGGGCCTCACCATAACCCGTGACGACACTGTTGCGGATGAAGGCCCCAGCGGGAAGCAAGCGGTAAAGATCCTCAAGAGCATGTATGGCAGCCAGCAGCGGACTGCCGCGGTTACTGCTGTAAAATGAATAAAGGAGTGCACCCTGATCGTCGATCAGGGCAAGCTTGGTAGTGGTGGAGCCGGCATCAATTCCCAGGAAACAATCGCCCTCGTAGGCGGATAGCTCCCGGCGCCTTACATTGTTCTGCAGATGCCTGGCCCGGAAAGTTTCCAATTCCCGCACATTTGTAAATAAAGGGCTGAGGCGCTGCGATCCCTCCAGTTCTGCCCTGCTAAACATATATATTTTCTTCATTAAAAGGCTGAACGGAATTGGCTCCTTTTCCCTTGAGGCAATGGCAGCTCCGATCCCGTTGAATACCTGCGAATTGGCGGGAAAAACAACGGCATCGTCATCCAGTTGCAGCGTTTCGACAAAACGCCGGCGCAGCTCCGATAAAAAATAAAGGGGTCCGCCCAGGAAGGCGACCTTGCCCCTGATCGGCCTGCCGCAGGCCAATCCGCTGATGGTTTGAATCACCACCGCCTGAAGAATTGATGCAGCAATATCCTCCTTGGCAGCACCATCATTGAGGAGAGGCTGGACATCCGTCTTGGCAAACACTCCGCACCTGGCAGCTATTGCATAGATCATGCTGTGGTTCATGGCCAGTTCGTTAAGCCCCCGGGCATCGGTATTGAGCAGAACAGCCATCTGATCGATAAAGGCGCCTGTTCCGCCGGCACAGGTCCCATTCATGCGCTGCTCCAGCCCCCCGGTAAGGTATGTAATCTTGGCATCCTCGCCCCCAAGCTCAATGGCCACATCTGTTTCGGGGCAAATTGCCCTTATGGCCTCCGTACCGGCAATCACTTCCTGGATAAAGTCCGTTTCACACGCCTCAGCAACGGTAATGCCTCCCGAACCCGTTACCATTACCGTAACAGCAGCACCCCGAAATCTTGCATAGGCCTGCTCCACAAGCCCGGTCACAGTACTCTTGAAATCCGAATAATGTCTTTCATACCTGCTGAATATCAACTCTTGATTATGATCCAGTATGGCAATTTTGGCCGTTGTCGAACCCACATCAATTCCCACATGTAATACTCGCACAGCAGAAACTCCTCCTGCAGGGGCATTCCCTTTTTAAAGTGTTATTAAAGATAATATTATTTATGACCCATAATTGGCAGTTTGTCCCTTTCATTTTACCACATATTTCGACTACTTTTTCATATATTGCCATGCAAAGGCAAATAATTTGATTTGCTAAAACATAAGAACGGGTGTATTATGGTATCAAACATAGGTTCTATGGGAGGCTTTTTTATGTCAAGCAAACTTTTTAATCAGTTCCAATGCAGCACCATGATGCTTCCGGAACATGTTGAATCTCTGCATGAACACCGGCGGGGAAAAGACAGATCAAGGCAGTTGCATATCCCCGATATCGATCAGCAACAGCTTGAGGAATGGGAATGGCTGCTCAGGGAGTCCCTCGATAGCAAATCCCTAGTCCGCATCTCCTACATTTTTAACGGCCGGCGGAATACGGCAGATGGTTTTGTTGAGCAAATAAATATCGGTAAGAGAGCAATTATTTTGCAGACACCGACCAGGGTTAAAACAATAGCTGCCGATAAGATTATTTTTGTGACCGAAGGATAGGGCACCAGGCCACACAGGATAGAGAGGTT
>CAZAQM010000066.1:0-10262 GCA_964487385.1 uncultured Dethiobacter sp. | reverse complement strand
CTGGCAATTATCGTCCCAACGCCGAGGACATGAATAGCCGTCGCCCCATACTTAAAAACATGGATCCGCTCAATTTGGACCGAGTGGCGCGGTCATTTCAAAGTCTGCAGATTGTCCTGGCACACCTAGGCACCACCTTCTGGCGAGTGCAAGCGGCGGAAATGCTCAAAATGCATGCCAATGTCTATGCCGACCTGGGCGGCAGCGGCTCCTGGCAAGCGCTCTCCGCCGAAAAACTGGCGGAATTGCTGGCCGAAAGAAATCCCGCAACAAAAGCGGTGGTGCAGGCCCCGCTGGTAGTGGTTTTCTGTGGTAAAAAGGGGGTTTCGGGGTATAAAAAGGGTGCGCCCACGACCAAGCAGGGTGACTGGTATATGTTTGATGTCGGGGTGGCCTGCCAGAATTTTTGTTTAGCTGCTCATGATCTGGGACTTGGTACAGTCCAGGTGGGAAGTTTTGATCATCAGGGTGTCGATAAGTTATTAGACATTGCAGTGGATGTTGAATCGCTGGCAATAATCCCCACCGGTTATCCTGCAAAAGATGGTCCGGCGCCATCTAGAAAGGAAATCGGGGATTTTGTATATCTGGAAAGCTACGGCAATAAATTGGCGGGAAATTAGGATGCTTTGAACTGCTTAGGGTGGTGATCCGGTTCAGGTATGCCGCCTGCTGCTATGGGAAATGCCTATAGTAGCATGAAGAACTATTTGGAGTTTCTATTATCGCCAAAACGTGCAGCCTGTTATAATACTAATATGAAAGATGCATATTTTACTTTCCCCACAACTTTTCAGGCTATCAAGGCGGAAAAAGTTCTTAAAGGGGGGGATTGGGCCTTTAAAATGCTTCCGGTCCCCCGCAGTATCAGTTCCAGTTGCGGGACAGCCCTGCGCTGCCGGCCGGAAGATGCCGTGGCTATCCGTGCCCTTTTTCAGGAATCACTGGTGGAAACTAGCGGTTATTATGAACTGGAAGAGGAAAAACGGAGCGGGCCGCGGTTTTTCATTAAAAAAAAGGGAACAGAGATTAAATGAAAAAAACCTTGGAAAACTGTTATTTCGATAATGCCGCCACCTCCTGGCCCAAACCGGAGGAGGTATACACAGCTCTTGGGGGTTTCTTGCGGCAGGGCGGCGCGAATCCCGGCCGTTCCGCTTATCTGCGCTCGCTTCAGGCCGATCGGCTCGTTTTTGAAGCCAGGGAGAGGGCTGCATCATTTTTAGGAGCAGCCGGGCCTGAGGAGATTGTTTTTACCCTTAACGCCACCGATTCCCTGAACATGGCCATCAAGGGCCTTCTGGAACTTGGTGATCATGTTGTTTATACCTCTTTGGAACACAATTCTGTTCTTCGGCCGCTGGGATCGTTGCGGCAAAAAGGAGCGATCACAACGACGATGGTTTCCTGTGACCGGGCTGGGCGGCTTGATCCCCGGGATATCGAAAAAGCCCTCCGCCCGGAAACAAGGCTCATCATTTGCACCCATGCTTCCAATGTTACCGGCGGAATTCTGCCGGTGGAGGAGATTGGCAAAATAGCCAAAGAAAAGGGAATAACCTTTCTTTTGGACGCGGCGCAGACGGCTGGAGCCCTGCCCCTGGACCTGACGCAGATCGGGGCGGATCTGGCTGCCTTCACCGGGCATAAAAGCCTTCTGGGGCCTCCTGGGGTGGGGATGCTTTATCTGCGCAGCGGGGTAAAGTTAAAGCCCTGGCGGGAAGGGGGCACGGGAAGCCGTTCAGAAGAGGAACTGCAGCCGGTTATGATGCCCGATTATCTCGAGGCGGGGACGATGAATACGGTAGGCCTGGCCGGGTTGAATGAGGGACTGAAATACCTGCAAAAGACAGGTATCGAGGCCATTCGGGAGCATGAGATCAAACTCTGCCGCAAGCTCACTAACGGTTTAAAGGAGCTGGATGGAATACGGGTTTATGGCAGGGAAGATGCGGAAAAGTCCGTTGCAGTGACCTCATTTACAATCGAGGGAATTGACAGCGGGGAACTAGGCTATATCCTGGAGGAGGGCTATGGCATACTCAGCCGCACAGGCCTCCACTGCGCCCCCAGGGCCCACCAGACGCTGGGCACTTTCCCCCAGGGAACGGTGCGTTTCAGCTTTAGCTGCTTTACGCAGGAAGAGGAGATCGATTATGCCCTTGGCGCCCTGCAGGAGATAACCTCCCGTTTTTACAAAAGGGTCTAGAAGCGGCAGCCAGTAAAAGTAAAATGAGCACCGCCCCTAACCGGGAGCTTTTGTTTAGATCGGCCGCTGTTTAGAGCGTACAAGGAGGCGCCAACAATAGATCAGATCAAATTCAAATACGGGCTGGATGAGATGCCGCCTTTTGGTGAATTGCTTCTCCAAGGCCTGCAGTGGCTGGCCATTTTGTTGCCAATTGTTGTCATTATCGGTAATGTGGTGGCTGGTTTGCATTTTAGCGGTTATGCCGGTCAGACTTTCTATCTGCAAAAAGTCTTTTTTATGTCTGGGGTTTCCCTGCTGGTTCAGTTGTTGTGGGGCCACCGATTACCGCTTGTGGTGGGCCCGGCAACGGTACTCCTGGTGGGGATCAGCGCCAGCCGGGGGAGCGGGATTGGAGCCATTTATACGGCTTTGGCCATGGGGGGCCTGGTTCTTTTTCTGCTAAGTGCGGCCGGTTTGTTCAACTTTCTCAAAAAGTTTTTTACACCGCCAGTTGTGGCTACTATTTTAATCATGATCGCCTTTACCCTTACGCCCATGATTTTGAATCTGAGCACATCCAGTGCTGCCCCGGAGCTTGCCTGGGCAAATTTATGCTTTGTCCTGGTCTTTGTGCTCAGTCTCTTTGCCGTGGGCAGGTATGTTGGCGGTTTCTGGAAATCCACCCTGATCATGTGGGCGCTTATTGTGGGGGCGATAGTTTATTATTTGCTGTTCCCACAGGGCCGGGGAGGTGCTCCGCCCGGGCAAACGGCAGTCGCTGCCGATTTTTTGTTTACGGTTGCTTATAAACTGGATTTTGAGGCAGGGGTAATTATTTCTTTCCTCATCTGTTTTTTGGCCTTGGCCATCAACGATCTGGGTTCGATCTATTCCATGGGTGGCCTGCTGAGGCCCGAACATATGCCGGAAAGGGTTCGCAGGGGGCTTTCATCGACGGGTATGCTAAATTTTCTAGCGGGATTGGGGGGCGTAATCGGGCCGGTTAATTTTTCCCTAAGTCCCGGTGTGATTGCCTCCACGGGTTGCGCCTCCCGTTTTACCCTCGTGCCTGCCGGCTTGGTTTTGCTGGCCCTGGCATTCTTCCCGCCGGCAATTGCCTTTATCGGTGATATTCCCCAGGCGGTGGTGGGGGGCGTTTTCCTTTATATCATGTGTTCGCAGATTGCTGCGGGGCTGCTCATGGTTCTAGATGATCATAAGGGGTTTTGCCTCGATGACGGACTGGTGATCGGACTTCCCCTCATGCTCAGCGTCATCATTTCCTTCCTGCCCGGCAGTGTATTGGATTCATTTCCCCATTTTTTAAAGCCGCTCCTTGGCAATGGATTCGTGGTAGGTGTTTTGGCGGTGATGATCATGGAGCACCTTATTTTCAGGGGAAACAGGTAGCTGCAATAAGCCGTGAAAATACAAGGAAATGATGAACAATACCCCTTCCCGCTAAAATAATAGAAAATGCTCCTATAAAAAAAGCTACTGGAATTTTAGGCGCAAAAGACTTCCCTATTGCTATTCCAATAGCTCATATTATGGCGTGTAGATCCTTGTTTTCGTTATTTAATTGTTATTTCTATAGCGTACCCAAGTAACGATCGATGGCCCTGGCAGCCGTTTTCCCGGCACCCATGGCCAGGATGACCGTCGCTGCGCCGGTGACGATATCGCCGCCGGCAAAGACCCCCTTGCGGGTAGTTGCCCCATCGGCATCGGCGACAATTGTTCCCCTGCGCCCCAGTTCCAAGCCGGAGGTGGTCTGGGGAATAAGCGGGTTGGGGCTGTTGCCGACGGCAATTACCACAGTACCCACATCAAAAACAAACTCTGAATCCTTGATCGGGACAGGACGCGCCCTTCCGGAATCGTCGGGTTCGCCCAGCTCCATCTTAATGCACTCCATCCCTTTGACCCAGCCGTCCTCATCGGAAAGTATTTCCGTTGGGTTCGTTAACAGGTTGAAAATTACCCCTTCTTCTTTGGCATGGTGGATCTCTTCCGCCCGTGCCGGCATTTCTTTATCGGAACGCCGGTAAACGATATGAACCTCTTCAGCTCCCAGCCTCAGGGCAGTGCGGGCTGAATCCATGGCCACGTTTCCCGCACCGACGACAGCCACCCTTTTAGCCAGCTTTATGGGGGTATCCCACTCCGGGAATAAATAGGCCTTCATCAGGTTAGTCCTGGTCAAAAATTCATTAGCGGAATAAACCCCGCTCAGGTTTTCACCGGGAATACCGAGGAACTGGGGCAGGCCGGCGCCGGTTCCCACAAAAACGGCATGAAATCCCTCTTCGTCGAAAAGCTCATCGATGGTAATCGTCTTGCCAACGACTACATTTGTTCTGATATCCACGCCAAGGCTGGCGATATAATCCACTTCGCGCTGCAGGATCCTCTCTTTGGGCAGACGGAACTCGGGGATTCCGTAACGCAGGACTCCGCCGGTGGCATGAAAGGCCTCAAAGAGCACCACTTCATGCCCCATCCTGGCTAGATCGCCGGCCGCGGTGAGCCCTGCCGGCCCCGAACCCACTATGGCCACGCGCCTGCCCGTTCCCGCGGGCCTGGAAGGTTTCTCTACCCCCTTGGCCAATTCATAGTCCGCCAGGAAACGCTCCAGGCGCCCGATAGCCACCGGCTGCCCTTTCTTGCCTTTGATGCAGAAGGACTCGCACTGGCTTTCCTGTGGGCAAACACGCCCGCAGACTGCCGGCAGGTTATTTTTTTCTTTAAGCTTTTTTATCCCCTCATCAAACTTTTCTTCTTGTATCAGTTTAATAAAAGCCGGAATATCCACCTCAACGGGACATCCCTTGATGCACCAGGCATCTTTGCACTGCAGGCATCTGTTTGCTTCTTTAACAGCGGTTTCCGCATCGTACCCGAAGGGGACTTCATTAAAATTTTCAACGCGCCCCTGGGGATCCTGCTCGGGCATGGGATGCTTTTCCTTCAGTCTGCGCAACTGCTTTATCCGTTCATTATCTAGCGCCAATGTTCACACCCCCGCATCTGCACTCACGCTCGAATCTATCGAGGGAAGTCTTTTCCTTATCGAGGTAGGTGCGTGAACGGCGGGCAAGTTCGCTAAAATCAACCCGGTGGGCATCAAAAACAGGCCCATCGACACAGCTAAATTTTGTCTCTCCACCTACAGTTACCCGGCAGCACCCGCACATTCCCGTCCCGTCCACCATGATGGGGTTGAGGCTTACCAGCGTTTTAATGCCATAGGGCCTCGTCTGATTGGCAACAACAGACATCATCGGCATTGGGCCAATCGCGACAATTTCATCGATCTTTTTTGTTTTATCTTCGAGGATGGGCTGCAAGAGATCCGAGACAAAGCCGTGATGGCCCTTTGTCCCGTCATCGGTGCATATATGCAGCTCGCTGCTGGCAGCACGCATCTCATCGACCAAAATTAAAAGATCAGCCGTTTTGGCCCCAATGATGGAGGTGACTTCCAGGCCGGCCTTCTGAAATGCTTTGACCTTGGGATAGAGGGGGGCAATACCCACTCCCCCGCCAACGGCAATTATGCGTCCCGATGAGGGCAGTTCCATCGGCTGCCCCAAGGGTCCTACAAAGTCGCTTAGGCAATCCCCTGCTTCTTTGGCGCCGAGCTCCCTGGTTGTTTTGCCTACCTCCTGGAAAATAATTGTTACAGTACCTTTTTCCTGACAGCTGTCAGCAATGGTGAGCGGAATTCGTTCACCGGTTTCGCCGACGCGGAGAATAATGAATTGCCCGGGCTGCGCTTTTCGTGCAACAAGCGGGGCTTCGATTTCCAGTAGTTTGTTTGTCTGGGATAAGATTTTTTTTGCAATGATTTTGTACATTTTATGCAACCTCCTTTGCGTAATATTTTTCAGCTTATTTTACATTAAATTCGACGCAGCTGAAAATAGTCCTCTTATTTGATTATTATATCAATTATAGTTTTTAGTCGCAAGCCTATTTGGCCAATATAGAATATTTGCAATACGTAAATATTGGCTAAAAACTGGTTTGTTTTGATATAATGTACAATAGCAAGGCGGTACTTGGAGGTTATGTCTAGTGGGCAAAGATTTTTCCAGTGAATTTAAAATAGTTCTTCAGCTGGAGGGGGAAAAGGCTTTTTCCGGAAACGATCTTTTCAGCCTTTTGGAACATATTATGCTTTCCGGTTCCATTAGCAGTGCAGCGGCACGGATGGGTGCATCCTACCGCTATTGTTGGGGGCTGATCCGGGAGGCGGAAAAAACCCTTGGTCTTGCACTGGTAGATAAGCAGGTTGGCGGGGTGGCTGGCGGAGGTACCACGCTGACAAAGCAGGGGAAAGAGCTGTTGGAACAATTCAAGATTTTCAAGCAGGAAGCTGATGGCCGGTTAAAAAATTTCCTGGCACTGACTGGCTGGGGTTCGGAGGTTTCCCGAACCCCCGCTGGAAGGGTTGATCAAGCGCCTCTGCGATACCTCTTGCTGGCCACTACCATGGAGACCGTGGAGACAGGTCTGATGGATTTTCTGGAGGAAGCGTTTTTGCGTGCCAGCGGTATTCTGGTCAGGCACATCTCCGCCGGCAGCGGAAGGGCTCTGCAGATTGCCAGAGAGGGCCGCGTGGATATGGTGCTCTCCCATGCCCCGACATTGGAGAAAGCTTTTATGGATGAGGGATGGGGAATTGAAATGGCGCCGGTTATGACCAATGATTTTATTATTGCCGGCCCCCTGTCCGATCCCGCAGGTTTGGGTGTACCACCCAAACCCTACGGCGCGGCAGAGGCCCTGGCGAGAATTGCTTCTGCAGCGGTGCCTTTTGTCAGCCGCGGTGACAGTTCGGGAACGCACATGCGGGAACTGGAAATATGGAAACAGGCCGGGATAGTTCCTGCTGGGGGGTGGTATATAAAATCCTCCGGCGTGGCCGGAAACCTGGGTGCTTTGCGCCTGGCCAGGGAAAAAGAGGGATATATTCTTGTCGATCGGGCTACCTTCCTTGTTTCCCGCCCGGAGGCGATGGGCATTTTTTTGCCAGATGGAAAAATAAAGGGCGAAGGCGGGGGTTTAGAAAATATCTTCGTTGCTATTTTGGTAAACCCGGAACGTGTTCCCGGGGCCAAGCTGGCGGATGCCCGGCGTTTTGCCCGGTGGCTGCAGGGCAGGGAGGGACAGGAACTGATATCATCCTTCGGCCGGGATTCTTTCGGGGCCCCCCTTTTCTGCGGGGTGAGCTAATATCCGGTCTATCCGGGAAAATGGGATCGAGGCGGACAAGTATTTACCAACTTTAGAGGTATCTATTATGGATGAAAAATATTTACCGAAGGATCTGGGCGGATTTGTCATCGAAAAAAAGTTTATCAGCAGAAAAAACAATGTTTTTCTGGTAAGGGGCAGCAGTCCGGATACAGAGGACGAGCTGATGGTGCAAAAAAAATATTCCCTTTCCTATCGCATGGCTGCCGAGGCCAAAATGCTGAGCATATTAAAAATGAAAGGGGTAGCTGTTCCAGGCATACTTGCCAGGGGAGAAAACTATCTTTTATTAGAGTACCTGCAAGGGGAATTGTTCCTCGATCATTATTGCCGGCTTGAGGATATTGACGGACCGGCAAACAATGCCTTGGGGGAGCCTGCCATCCGGGCCGTTTGCAGCCTGTGTAGCTGGTTTAAGGACTTCTACCGGGCAATGAGGGAAATTAGCGGCCGGCAGCTGATCATGGGCGATGTCAATTTTCGGAATTTTATTCTCGGTGGGCAGGGAAAAATATTTGGCATCGATCTGGAAGAATGCCGGGAAGGAAAAATTGAAGAGGATTTTGGCAGCCTTTGTGCCTATGCTCTTACTTATTCGCCAACCTTTACCTCATGGAAATGGTCCATGGCCAGCCGCCTTTTTAAAGTTTTCTGCTGCGAATTTAACCTCGATAAAGAGCTGGTAAAAAAGGGAATTCGGGATGAACTCTTTATTATGGCCGGGCGGAGGGGCACACTCGACGAAATAGCCGGCATCCCCCTGACCTTTCTGCTGGAAAAAAACATTGCCTGTTCCTGAGTTCGGGCGAGTTTGAGCAGCTTTTATTGACTTCATTTCCCTGCATCAGATATAATATTTTTAGATTTGCGGAAATTGCCGTCGTTATGCACCTTAAAGCATCTCTTAAAGTAGGCATCTTTTTCTGCAAATAATATCTTAGAGCAGCGGTATGATATCAGGGCAGTTCACTGGAAATCCCGTTTAAATCGGCCGTTGCCCGAGAATAGAAGGAGCGGTCATGGTGTTGGATAACTCCTCGATTACCCCCAAGAGGGATCCATTCCTCTTTTTAATGGATAAAAAAATAGATAGCCGGAAGAACAAAATATTTCTCGTTAAGAATCGCCGGGCCAGCAAAAAAGGCAGGTATCTGGTCTACAAAAAATATTCCCAGCCGGAAAAAATGCCCCGGGAAATCGAGATGCTCTCCTTATTGAAGAAAAAAAAGGTGCCCGTTCCCCAGGTATATGATACGGGCAGCGATTATGTTCTAAAGGAGTACATGGAGGGTCCTCTCTTTCTTGATTTTTTTTGTTGGCAGGAAAACGCCTGCGGGCGTAGCGGCAGCACGCTAAGGGGGCCGGCCTATCAGACGATTTACAGCCTCTGCAGCTGGTTTAAGGATTTTTATGCCGCCTCCAGGGAAATTACCGGGAAACAGCTGATCATGGGGGATGTTAATTTCAGGAACTTTATTATCAGGGAAAAGATTTACGGCGTCGATCTGGAAGAATGCCGGGAGGGAAAAATTGAGGAGGATATCGGCAGCCTTTGTGCTTTTGCCCTCACTTATTCACCATCATTTACATCCTGGAAAATAGTTATGGTCAGAGAGTTGTTCCAGGTTTTAAGCAGCGAACTCGATCTGGACAAGGAACTGCTAAAAGAAGAGATACAAAAGGGGCTCCTGTCTATTGCTGTGAGAAGGCAAAGAAATTAGAAAGGCGGTGCGGTATCATAAGATGAAGATTGGATCGTTTGAATTCAGCCTGCGCGAGCTTTCCGGTTCCATGGGCGATATGGGAACGCTTTTTCCCCTGGCAGTGGGGTATTTTGCTGTCTGCGGTCTCAATCCTGCCGGCCTGCTGGTCATGATGGGCCTGGCCAATATTGCCACCGGACTGGTGTACAGGCTTCCCATACCTATCGAACCAATGAAGGTGCTGGCCGTAATAGCTATCGCCCAGAAGTGGACCCCCTCCATGGTTTATGCCTCGGGTTTAGCTATGGGAATGGTTTGGCTGTTCTTTGCAGCTACCGGTATCATGAGCTGGGTGGCCAAAGTTACCCCCCGTGCCGTCATACGCGGCATCCAGGTATCCCTGGGCGTTTTGCTGGCCTGGGAAGCCTTGAAAATGCTTTCCTCCTTTTGGGCCTTGGGCCTTATTTCCCTGGTCGTTGTGCTTCTCTTGCGGACGAACCGCTATGCCCCCGGGGCTCTCGTCGTAATCGTTATGGGGCTGGCGATCATGATCTACCGGGGCGATCTTCACGGCCTCAAAATATTTGAGATGCAGCTTCCCGCCCTTACTTCCTTTGCTCCCAAACAGATCTGGGAAACTCTTCTGCTGGCAGGATTTGCCCAAATTCCTCTTACAGCCACCAACGCTGTCATAGCCACGTCGGCCCTAATTAGCGAATATTGGCCCGATCGCCATGTCAGCGAAAGGAAACTTTCTTTAAATATGGGCCTGATGAATATTGTCTTTCCCTTTTTTGGCGGGATGCCCCTCTGTCACGGTGCCGGGGGGTTGGCGGGCCAGTATTATTTTGGGGCCAGAACAGGCGGCGCAAATATTATCGAAGGAATTATCGAGATCTTTCTGGGGATTTTTCTGGCTTCCTCCATTGCTTTTATCTTCGCTTCTTTTCCCATGGCCATCGTTGGGGCCATGATGTTTTTGGTCGGGGTGGAGATGGTCAAATTTGCCAGGGATATCGATATTAAAACAGAACTGCTGCCCGTAGGCGTGGTCGTTGCCGTTTCAGCGCTGACAAATATGGCTTATGGCTTTCTTTCCGGAATGG
>CAZAQM010000065.1:0-10514 GCA_964487385.1 uncultured Dethiobacter sp. | reverse complement strand
GGGGAATGGAAACAGCCCCTTAGCAATAAGGGGCTGTCAGGGGAGGAGAAATTTCTTTGCTTTTAAAACAAGTTAACGCAGCTCCGTAGGTACAAAAAGGTCGACCACTCCGATAATGATGGCTGCGAGCAAGGCCCCCAGGATAGTAATGCTCATCCCGGGAACGATGAATTGTGAGATATATATGACCACCGCGGCTGTTAAAAAGCCTACAATGCCGCGGTTTTGAGGAGAGACCTTTTTGCCGAAAAGGCTTTCCACGACGAATCCAAGCACAGCGATCACTACTGCGGCGATCAAAGCCTGGCCAAAGGAAAGCAGGGCAAAACCGGGGAGAAGAAAGCTGACCAACATTAAAACCAATGCAGAAACGATAAAACGAACGATTAAACCGACCCAACTGGATGAACGCAAGCCTCTCACCTCCTTAATAAGCCCCGAAGGGCTGGTTTCTCTCAGTAGCATATCCATTCAATACAGTAATATACTCACAGAAAGGAAAAAATACCACTTTCAAGATTATATTTGAAATTTCTTTCATCAAACTCCCAGTCTTTAATTTCCAACATATCCTTGGTATTTCTAACATATCCTGGTAAAAGCCTCTGAAACCATTTGGAATGAAAATTTTGCGGCTATGACTTTTCCGGGTTGCAGGTGGGAGGAGGAGCCTGGATCAAAAAAACTGCCTTCACAGCAGTTGCTTTTTACAGGGATGCATGATAAAATGAAGCCTGCATGAAAATGGAGGTGACACGATGGCCAATACAAAATCCGCCCTGAAGCGCATCAAACAGTCAGAACAAAGAAGACTGCGCAACAAACAGGTAAAAACGCGCATTAAAAACACCGTGCGGAAATATTTCAGCTCCCTGGAAGAAGAAAATAAAGAAGCAGCTCGCCAAAATTTGGCTTCTGCCATTAAAGTAATTGATAAAGCTACTTCCAAGGGTATTATTCACAAAAGAACCGCCGCCAGAAAAAAATCCCGTCTGACCAAAAAACTGAACAAGGATCAACAGGCAGGATAACAAACTTCACAACTTAAAAATATCGCTAAAGGCAAGGCTATTGGAAATCCCAGTGGCCTTTTTTGCGTTCGGCGTTTTCTGCGAATCGCGCCGCCGCCCTAATCTTTCTTACATTTTTCCTTGCTGCCCCACAGGATGGGGCCACAGCCCGAACAGTCCATACACTTTTCTGCAATGCTGGTATTACAGCGGGGACAGCGCAGTGTTTCTTTACTGGGCAGG
Source organism: uncultured Dethiobacter sp. (assembly GCA_964487385.1). GTDB lineage: Bacteria > Bacillota > Dethiobacteria > DTU022 > UBA8154 > DUNV01. The sequence goes on along the minus strand of CAZAQM010000065.1, from coordinate 9,261 downwards.
ATGTACCCACAACGGGGGCATTTCTCGGGCGTTACCTTTGACATATCATACCAACATCCTTTCTTTCAAGGTTTTCTGCCGGGATCAGACCATAAAAAAAGCCAGCACACCACCAACCAAAAAAGCTGTAAAAAAGGAACCAACCCAGATCAACAGACCATCTTTGATTCCCCGTTCCTTAAAGATGACCAGGACGGAAGCAATGCAGGGAACGAAAAGAGTGATGGCCACCAGCGATACGAGGGTCTGCCCGGTATTCATATTCAGCGAATAAAGGCCGGCCGCCCCGAAATCCCTGCGGACGATACCCATGATAAAGGCTGTGGCAGCCTCACGGGGCAATCTCATCCAGCCGCTTACCAGGGGGCTGAGAAAATCCTGGATGGCGAGGAGAGAGCCGGAAATATTCAGAAGGCTGATAAGCAGGGCGCCAAGGGCAAACAGTGGTGCGGCCTCTTTGACGAAATGTCCCGTGCGGTGGTAGGTCTTTTTCAGCACATTTTTCAGTTGGGGAAGGCGGAGCGGCGGCAGATCGATGAGCAAATCTGTCGAGCGGCCGGGCAAAACCCTGGCCATGATCAACCCCAAAAGGATAAAAACCCCGGCGATTACAGCTAGGTAAAGGAAAAGATAGCCAATCCCCAAGGGAGAAACCATACCGAAAATAACCCCCAATTGGGCCGAACAGGGAATGGCGATCCCCAGAAGGGCCGTGGCAATGATGCGCTCCCTCCGTGAACCCAGAAGGCGGGTGGTAATCGCCGCCATGGTGACACACCCAAGTCCCAAAATGATGGGGATGATCGCCCGTCCGTTTAAACCCAGCTTTACCATCAGGCGATCGGTCAGTGTGGCAATCCTCGGCAAGTATCCGGAATCCTCCATAAGTGAAAGGCAGAAATAAAACCCGGCCACCAGCGGCAGGAGCAATCCCAAAAGATAAACGACCGTTAGCGTCAGCACCCCATACTCACCGGCCAGAATATAACCCAGCAATGATTCGGGGGATATAATTTTTCCCACCAGGCTTTCCATGAAGGGGCAGTAATAACGTTCCATTAAGACCCCTTCCGTAAAATCGACCACCACCTGGGCGATAAATACACCAACAAAATAATACATGGCCAGGAGGCTGGCAAAGAGCAGCGGGATACCCGGTATGGCCTGGAGCATAAGTTGCCCCAGACGTGCAGATAGGGATGCTCCCTCTGCGGTTTCACGAACGGCCTTCCCGGCTATCTCATTGACCCGCAGGCGCCTTTGCAGATAGATCTTTTCCTGCTTGTCCGCCCTAGGGGGAAGCAACGCAGGCACCTCGACCAAGGGGTCATCCTCAAGGTATAAAAGCGCCTCCCCGGGGCTGGGGAAAAAGGGCAGCACAGGCCCAAGCAGATCATTTATCAGCGGAACCCTTTTCCCCTGCCGGGCTTGCTGAAGGGCATCTTTAATCTCCCGGATCCCCTTACCCTCGACGGCCACCGCCGGGATAACGGGAACACCCAACTCGTCCTCCAAAACCCCAATATCGATCTCCACGCCATTTTTTATGGCCTCGTCCATCATGTTCAGGGAAACGATCACGGGCAGGCCCATATCAATGATCTGCTGGGTCAGGAAAAGATCCCTTTCCAGATGAAGCGCGTCGACGATATTAATGACGATATCGGCTTGTATGATCACATCCCTGGCTACTCTTTCCTCATCGTTAAATGAAGAAACACCATAGATGCCCGGCGTATCTATCAGTATGTCGTCCCCCAGGGAACTGGAACTAATATCCACCGTTGTCCCGGGAAAGTTGGATACATCAACATAGCGGTTAGTTAAAGCATTAAAAAAAACAGATTTGCCGACGTTGGGGTTGCCGGCCAGCACGATCTTTTTTACCCCTGACGGAACTTTTAGGGATTTACTGATGACGATAAGCCCCATCTTCTTCACCACCTTATGCCACGGAAAAACTTTTGAAAGACAATCCTGCAAATTCTATTTTTGATGATAGGCCTTGGCAACCCTCTCCACGGTGATGTTTTGGGCAAGGCCTCGCCCAACGGCCAGTTCCTGGCGGCCTTTGCGTATGATAACCGGGCCCCGGGGCAGCTTCTCAGCGCAGACCACTTCCGCACCTTCCATAACGCCAAAACGTATTGCCTTGACTCTCATTTCACTATCTTCAATACTGCGAATTATAAGTTTTTCGCCTTTTTCTGCTTGAGCTAGCGTCATTCCAATTCCTCCGTTAACAGCGCGATCATTTGAGACTCGTTCTCATTTTCATCTTAACGGACAACCAACATTTTGTCAATATGTTTAGAAACTATTCTTGCACGAATAGTTATATCGTCAGCCGAAGAACCATTTGTTCGAGGGCATCGCCCGCCTCCAGCCGCCCGTTTTTTATTGCTGCATCAGTTTCCTTTAATGCGGTGATGGTGCGGGCAAGGGAAGAAAGATTATAATTTTTGGCCTGATCCTGGAGCTTGCTCAGAAGGAAGGGTGGTATCTTCAAGTTGGCCAGCATCTCACGGCGGGTAAGATTTTTATCCTGCAGCAGAGAGAGCTGAAAAAGCAGCCTGAATTGCCTGGCAATCATGGCCAGTATAATGAGGGGGTGCTCGCCTTGTGCCTTAATTCCCGCCAGATGCCTGGTGGCCTCCCCCATTTCTTTGCGCCCGATAGCATCGGTAAGCTGGAAAATATTGCCTTGGCTGCTTCCGGGGACCAAACTGCGGATCAATGCTGTTGAAACAGTTTTTTCTCCGCGTAAATATATCCCTATTTTTTGTATTTCATTATTGAGAAGCGTGAGGTTTTCCCCTGTTCTTTCCACGAGTTCGAGGGCAGCATCGCCTTTGAATTGCATGCCATCCTTTGCCAATCGGCTTTCCAGCCATTGCAACAAAGCTGCCCCTTTTAAAAGCGGAAAGTCAATCAGTCTGCCGGCGTTTTCGGCCATCTTGACGATCTTCCGGCGCTTGTCCACCTGAGGTACAGAAAAAATGAGAATGTCTTCGGGAGAGTCCTGTTCCAACAGCTTGGCAACGGCGCCTTCTTCCCCGGTAACTTTGCCTTTGCCCTTTTTGGCAGACTTGCCTTTTTCCGGCACAGAAAAAAAAAGGGAATTATAAAGCCAAAGAACTCTTCCCTCGGAGAGAAGCGAGGCTTGGATCGTCGTCTGCCGCAGATCCTCTGCCAGGCCCGAAAGACCTCCCTCCAGGTTAACGGCATCAATTTTTTCCACTGAAAAATGTTTGCCTTTTTTCTCCAGGCTGAGCAGAATCCCCTGCAGCAACTCCTCCTTAAGATACTCATCCGGCCCGCTGAAAAGGTAAAAGGAAAATATTTCCCCCCTGCGTATCCTCTCGCCAGCCTGGCGAAAATCCATTTCCCCACCTCCCGCCTTCTTTACCTGCTTGATCCTATAGTACCATGCCGCTCTCTCCCCGGTCAACGATCAGTCCGATATTTTTTAAAAACTGGTCGTCCCGGGCGCCATGCTAACCGGGCCGGTCTGGGATGATTCCTCCCAGGCCTGCTCCCCCGAAGCCGGCTGAAGAACAGTTTTAGATAGATAATGCGGCGGTTCCTGCCCCAACACCTCATAAGCCCGGACCAGATGCTTGCGGAATAGCGCCTCAAAGGGGGCGGCCAGATGGTAAGGCATACTGTCGACCCACCAGGGGAAATCGCTTCCTTCAGCGATATAAATATTGCGCAAGGCTTTATTTAAATTTTCTGTTTGCGCTTCCCTTTCCTCAAGATCCCCGATCATCGCTCTGGCCTTCAGCAGATAATCCCAAAGAATATTTTTATTTTCCGTGCCAATCCAGCGCGTCAGATTATGATCGACCCAGGAACCCGTTGCCAAATTGCTTATCTGCCGGCGCGGCGGATTTTCTCTTAAAAATTCGCTGACGGTGACCGTTTGCAGATCCGTTTCGGCAGAGAGCTGCCGGTAAAGAGTGTGTAAAAACTCCGTTTTGTCACCCCTGTACCATTCCCAGGCGTTCTCCCCATCGAGGGCCAGTGTTACCAGGTAATTCCCCGGGCTATGGGCCAGGTTTTCCCGGATTTTATGCAAGCGATGCACCAGATCCCCTGCAGCCTCACCGGGGGGGAGATGCTGGTAGACAAAGCCAATGCGATCGGAAAGGTGCTGGTCCCGAAAGACGATGGGCATCTCCGCTCCTTCGCCACAAGCCATATAAGGGCTGTAAAGGACTTCGGGATTGAGCACATGCCCGTAACCATCCCGGTAAATCTCTGCATTCATCGATTGGGAAAGAATCTTTTCATCGGAGATGGTCCATTTGAACCCCTTGTCGGCCAGAAGAGGGATCATCTCGGGGCTGACGGCCTGCTCCGGCGGCCAGAAACCCTGCGGCTTTTCGCCGAATATGGAAAAGTACTGCTCCAGGGCCATCTTTATCTGCCGGATTGCATCCTCCCTGAACTGAAAACGCTGGGGCAAAGGCAGGCCCGGCGTGGATCGCAAAGCAACATGGTTATCCAACAGCAGGGGTATAATTGGGTGATAATAAGCCGTGGTAATTATTTCAATCTGCCTGCTTTGCTGCAATTGCCGGTGCCGGGGGATGATCTCGCCCATGATGCTGTATTGCCGGCGGATAACTTCCTCTTTCTCCTTTTCCAGGAAATTACGGCCTTTTTCCATCAAGCCCCGCAAAAAAGCATCGTTTTGCCGGATTTCCGGATCGATCCAGACAAGATTAAACCAGACCTGCAAATCCAGATAATCCTGGGTGGCAAAATTTTTTAGGCCCTCTCCTACATCCCTCAGCTCGCCCACCCGGCCCTGGCGATCCAACAGTTGGCGGTAAAAGGGGAGGGTGTCGATAACCTTATCCCATTGAATGTCGAAGTAATGCCTGAGCAGAAATCTTTTCTGTGCTTCGCTGAGCTCACTGGCCTTGCCGGACACCTTAAGATATTCATCCTGCAGCCCGTGCAGCAGGTAACCTTCCACTTGTTCCAGGAGCGAGGGACTGAGGCTGAAAGTTTGCCTGATTTCAGGATAATTTTCCAGTATTGCCGCCATTTGCAAATAATCCTTGGAAGCATGCAGCCTCACCCAGGGCATAATAAATTCGTTTCGCCCGGTATCCAGATAATAAGGCTGGTGTTGATTCCATACAAAGGCAACAAAAAGTATTTTATTGGACATTAAAAGCTCTCCTTTGGCTCAACTTTTTAAGGCTCCGGCCATTTCCTTCTTCGGTGTCTTGAGGTATTCAGCTGCTTCCTCCGGCTTGGAGACATTGATAAATGTTCCCGTGGCCATCTCCCACCCGGCGACGATCGTCAATTTTGGGATGATTTCCAGGTGCCAGTGGTAATAAGCGAGAGGAGATGTCCGCAGCGGGGCCACATGCAGATAGAAGTTATAGGGGGGATCCTCCAGTTTATCTGAGAGCATGGTCAGGTATTCTTTAAGGAGGGGAGCCAGATCTTTTTCCCACCCCGGGGGGCTAATCTCCAAAGAGGAATAGTGTTCCCGGGGAACGATCCAGGTGCTGAAAGGCAACGGCGCTGCAAAGGGAATATAGGCAATATAACTGTCATTTTGCAGGATAACCCGCTGGCCCGAAGCCTCCTCTTTTTCGATCAGGGAACAGAGCAGACAGCGCCCCTCCTCGAGGTAAAAGTCATGGGAGCGGGTATATTCTTTATTCAGCAGCGGCGGTATATAAGGCAGCGCCAGAAGCTGACAATGGGGATGTTCCATGGAGGCTCCGGCTTCCTTTCTATGGTTGCGGAATATCTGCACATAACGAAGCTGCTCATCCTGTGCCAAAGCGATGGTTCTTTCCTGAAAGGATCTGAGAACCATGGCCACCTCTTCGACGCTTAGCTCAGCCAGATGCCGGTTATGCCAGGGTGTTTCGATGATGACCTCATGGACCCCATAACCCTGGTGGCTCAGGAACAGTTCGCACCTGGAAGAGGGCATCGTGCGCGGTGCATCCGGGTCCTTTTCCAAAGCCGGAAATTTATTGGGGATGACGCGTAGATCCCAGCTTGCATCAGGGGAAAGCTGCTTTTTTTTCGCCTCACTCCCTTTCTCTTTCCGATATGTCAGCACCTCTGGCGGGGTCAGGTGCTCATTGCCTGGGCAAAAAGGACAGTTCTCCACCCGGGGGGGCGGATTTGCCCTTTTCTCCTCCATGGCAACAAAAGTTTCCGGACGCCTGGCTCTTTCCGTGGCGATGATCACCCATTCGCCTGTTAACGGATCCTGCCGTAAGATGGGCATAGTTTGCTTTCACCAGCCTTTATCGCTAAGGGATTTTTAATACCCTGTCAGGAGTCATTACCGTAAGGGCTCATTGTTAATAGGGTTCGGCATAGCTCACAAAGGGAATTTTGATGGAGGCCATATTGCTGTAAACCATCAGGTAGCGATCCGCTGCCTTATCCCAGTTAAAATTCTGAATGACGTGCTCACGGCCGCGGGCCCTGATAACATCCAGGTGTTCTTCCCCCCGATCGGAAAGAGAGAGCAGGGCCATCTCCACCATCGCCCTTGCCAGAGCAGTCGGATTGCGCGGAGGAACAAGCCGCCCGGTGGATTCTTCCGGATAATCGTGGATATCGAGGACAGTATCATTGATTCCCCCGACCCTGGAGCCTATGGGGATGCACCCCATACACATAGCTTCCAGCTGAACCAGTCCAAAAGGCTCGAAATTGGAAGGAATGAGGCAAAAATCCGCAGCCCCGTAATATTCCCGCGTGGTTTCCCTGCCCAAATATGCTATGATTGCTTTCATATTTTCCGGGTAGAGGCGCTCCAGTCGGCGGGCTTCATTCTCCTGATGATGATCGCCTGAACCCAGCAGGATCAGCCTTATCTTATCCTTGATCTTTTCCGCCCCGGGGATCTCCCCGCCCATGATCATTTCAAAAGCGCCCAGTAAAACATCAACCCCCTTCTGGGCTACATCGAGCCGGCCTACGTTAAAGAAAAAGACCCCGTCTTCGAGATTGTTTTCCCCCAGCAGCAGTCTTTTCCTTTCCGTCCTGGTCAAATGGGCATTCTTCAGATCGCGGGTATTCCAGAAGGCTGAATCCGTTCCGTTCCAAACATAGGTGGTTTTACCGTCAAAGGTGCTGAAAAAGGTGCGCCATTCCTCATTGAGATAGGTATAGCTGACCGTGGTCAGGCGATCACAATAATGGGCGCCAAATTTCTCGATATTAAACATATCTCCTTCCAGGAAATGGGGATCGACCAGCTCGCCCAGATTCACCTCGGTAAGCTCGTGTGAGGAGATGCGCTCGTGGCAGAGGCGATGGATGGTAAAGATAAAAGGCACTTGAAAATACTTTTTGACCAAAACCCCCGCAAAAACACAGTGCCAATCGTTGATATGGATTATATCCGGTTTTGTCTGCTCGATTTTTAACATCATATTGATCAGCCCGGGAACTGCTTTGGTAAAGTGCACCATTTTTTGGATAAACATATGGCGCGGCTCATAAACGCTGGGATGATCCAGCACTTCATTGCTGAAAAGAAAAATTCGCACACCCTTTCTCATGGCGGAATAAACCGTAACCGGGAAAATGCTGTCACCAACAAAAATACGATAATCACAGTATTTTTCCGGCTTCAAGCCTTTAACCGCCTCCCGGTCCTGGAGCAGACCGTGAGAGGGCATCAGGACCGCCACTTCGACCTGCTTTTGCAAAGCCTCTCCAAGGGAGGTAACCGCTTCAGCCAGCCCTCCGACGCGGATAGGCAGATGCTCAAAAGTAGCAAGGCTTACCAACATAAAACATAACTCCTCTCGTTTTTATCACCGAGACAAAAATATGTTGCCCCCTGGTTTTCATTTTATACAATATCGTTTCGGCTGCTATAAAAATTGCATGTAGGGATATAATACCTTTAAAAGAAAGGGGTGAAGAGCAGATTGCATCCTGATGTCCCCAGCTGGGAAGATTTAGATGGAGGAGAAATCCTGCCTCTTTTTTACGGAGAGGATCGCCTGGTTCTACTCACCAGGGATCCTTACTGGTTGTATGCCTATTGGGAATTTAATGAGGAAACCAGGGCCGGTGTGGAAGGGACCGTCCGGAAGCCCTGGGGGGAACTGGAATTTGCCTTAAGGGTACACCGTTTTAACGGCGGAAACAAGGAGGAAAGCTATTACGATATAAAAATAGATCCTTCCGCCCTGAATTGGTATATTCAGGTTGGTGTCCCCGACAGGCAGTACAGGGTTGATCTTGGTTACTACCCGCCGGGAAAAGGATTCATTCCCGTGTTGACCTCCAACCTGGCATCGACGCCCAGGGATAACCTGAGCGGGATAATCGATGATAAATGGCGGCTGCCCGATTGGCAGGCCCGGCAGCTGTACATGCGCATCGCCCGCAGCAGCCTGAGCTCCCTGGAAATGATGCTGCACCGGGAAAAACGCTACCGGGAGGCAAAAAAGAAAGAGGGGTTGTTACTTGACTAAAGGCTATCTGGCATTAATTTTACATGCTCATCTTCCTTACGTCCGTCACCCGGAATACACCTACTCGCTGGAGGAAAAATGGTTTTTTGAGGCGATAACGGAGTGCTACATACCCTTGCTGCGGGCTTTCCAGGAGCTGGATGGCAGCGGCGTTCCTTTCAGCCTGACCTTTTCCCTCTCGCCCACCCTGCTGGCCATGATGGAGGATTCTTTCCTGCAAGGGCGTTATGCCGATTATCTTTACAAGCAACAGAAACTGGCCCAAAAGGAAGAAGAAAGAACGGCAGGGGATCCCGTTTTTTCGCCACTGGCACGTATGTACCGGGAAAATCTAGAGTACGTTTCCTACTTCTTTAATGAAAAATACAGCAGGCAGTTGACCGCGCCTTTTAAAGAACTGCAGCAAAGCGGACACCTGGAGCTTATCACCTCTTCGGCAACTCATGGGTTTCTGCCCCTGCTCGCCACACAAAAGGAAGCTGTGTATGCCCAGCTCGTGGCGGGAATCATGTATTTTGAACAGGTTTTCGGCGCCCCCCCCAAAGGAATCTGGCTCCCGGAATGCGGCTACGATCCCCAGTTTGAAGAGATCCTCGGCGAACTTGGATTGCATTATTTCATCGCGGCCACCCACGGAGTTTTATACGCTTCGCCCAGACCAAAGTACGGGGTTTACAGCCCCATCCTGACTCCCAGCGGTATGGCCGCCTTTGGAAGGGATCCCGAAACATCCCATCAGGTCTGGAGCGCCAAGGAAGGCTATCCCGGGGAT